>CAZTTU010000012.1:0-35031 GCA_964616045.1 uncultured Verrucomicrobiota bacterium
AACCCCTGCAAATGGTGGGGCTATTGATATCTTGGTGGTTTATACCGACGGGGCGGCGCAGGACAAAGGTGGTGAAGCCGGAATTAAGGCATTGGCCGGTTCAGCCATCGGAAATGTCAATGCGGCTATGCAAAACAGTGGCTTATCTGCTTCAGCCAAGCTGGCGGGCACAGCTAAATGGAGTCACACCTCAAGTGGTAGTCTCAGTTCGGATTTAACCTCACTCAGTGATGATGCTGCCATCAAGACTCTCCGGACTCAAAAAAAGGCGGATCTAGTGGCGGGCTTGGTTCCGGGCCAAGCCAGCGGCACTTTGGGGATCGCCACCATGGGTTCCACGTCGGGGAACAAAAATGCCTGCTGGAGTATTATCAAAGCGAGTGCTGTCGGTGCCCCGGCACGGTCTTTTGCCCATGAGATCGGTCATAATCTTGGTTGCGGTCACTCGGATTCTGCTGGGGCCGAGCCCGCAGCCAAAGGATGGCGATTTGACGGAGATGACGGCAAAAAGTATCGCACCCTTATGGCTTACCAGCCAGGTGTCCGTATTCCTTATTATTCCAATCCAGACAAGAGTTATCAGGGAAAGCCGACTGGCACGTCTTCGGCAAACAATGCTGCGACCATCAAAAAGACTGCCTCGAAGGTTTCGGGGTATCAATAGGGTGGCTTTTTTTGCCGTGCCTGGTTCACGGTGAGTTTTAATCTATTCGTTCAATTTTGGTTGTCCTTTTGTGTGCATTGTCTCTTGATTTCTGTGAACGGTGAAAGAGGTCGAGGTGTTTTTACTGTCACACTCTGCCCCTTCGGGACAAGGATTAGGTGATGTCGGCGGATTTGCAGATGGATGACAATCTCTTTGCCGGGTTGGTGGAGGAACACCAGGCCTCGCTACGGGTGTTTGTCCGTTCGCTGGGAGTTGAGCCGGATTGGGTGGATGATTTGGCGCAGGATGCTTTTGTTACGGCTTATCGCGAGATGTCCTCATACGATCCGGATCATGATTTTGGCAAGTGGCTGCGGGGAATTGCGCGCAATCTCGTGCGCAACGAACTGCGCAAGCAGGGGCGGCATCGGAGAATTCTGCACGAGGGCCTTTCACAGCATCTTCTGGAATTCAGCGAACAAGAGGAGGAGCAGTTCGAGGCTGGGCATGTATCTGCTCTGCGCGATTGTGTGGAGCAACTGCCCAACAAAAGTCGCCTGCTGGTTCACTCCCGATATTTTGAAGGCTGGAATGCTTCAATTTTGGCGGATAAATTTGAGATGAAGGCTGCGACCATTCGGCAGACCTTGCTGCGCATCCGCCGGCAGCTTTATCAGTGTATCAATCAACGTGTGAAGGGAGTCTGACCCATGAATGAGGAACGCTTTGAAGAACTGGTTGGCTTGTTGCTCGATGAGGAGATCGCAGGCGAAGAGCTCGATGAACTTGCCAGTATGGTCGCAGAGAATCCTCCGCTATTGGAGGAACTGCGTCGGCAACTGATCACGGCGGACCAATTGGAGCAGTACGAGGATGAACAGCGCGGGGCCGAGGCATTTATCAAGGGCTTGGAAATCCGCATTGGCGCCACGACCGAATCCAAGCAGTTTGTTGAGCAGGTAATGAAAACAGTCCAGCGCGACCAGCCCGATTCGGCGGCGTGCACAACGTCAGGAAAAATTATGAACATATCACCTATTGAACCGGAAGCACGCTGGCTAGGAGGCGGGCGTTTTTGGGCCATCGCCGCGGGCGTGGTCATTTTGATCGGCCTCGGAATCGGACTGAAGACCAATCAAATGAACAACCTTCGCGCCAAGCCGGAGCAGGCATTCCTGTTTGCGCCCAAAGACTTGGCCCCTGGGGCGCCGGCGGCATTCCGTGTATTTGTTCGCGACGGTTCCAATGAAGAACCCGTGGCAGATGCTCAAGTGGAGGTCAGCTTGGCTGCTGAAGATGGTGATGAGGTATGGATGGTGAATGCCACCACTGATGAGGACGGGTTTGCCCAGATAGAGAAACAAGTGCCCGATGATCTTGCTGAGGGGCAATACGAGGTAAGAGCGCAAATATCCGGTGATGATAAGAGCATCATTACTCACAACGTGAAACTGACCCGATCCTTCCGGGTGATGGTCACGACCGACAAACCGCTTTATCAACCCGGCCAGACCATTCACATCCGTTCCCTCTCATTGGCCAATGCCGACATGCGCCCGGTCGCCGGGCGCAAGATGGTGGTTGAGGTGCAGGACGCCAAGGGTAACAAGGTGTTCAAGGAAGTTGGTGAAACTTCCGGTTTCGGTATTTTTTCGGCGGATTTTCAACTGGCCGATCAGGTCAACAACGGCTCCTACACCATCAGCGCCATTGTTGGCGACACGACCTCCGAGCGTACGGTTACCGTTGAGCGTTACAAGTTGCCCACGTTCAAGATCGCGTTAAGCGTGGACAAAGGATTTTACCAGCCGGGTCAGATGGTTTCCGGCAATGTGTCTGCCCAATACACCTTTGGTAAACCGGTGGCCGGCGGCAAAATCAAGGTCACAGCTTCGGAGTTCATCGAGCGGTTTCGGCCCTTTGAGATCATCGAGGGCGAGTTGGATGAGGATGGGAAATTTCCTTTTGAATTTCGGCTTAAGGAAAACTTTGTCGGCACGGAACGAAATCAGGGTGATGCCAGGATTTCCTTGCTGGCCGATGTGGTGGACAAGGCTGATCACGCGCAGAAAAAGAACCGTGATCTGGTGGTAACCACCCGGCCCATTCGTATTGAGGTGTTTCCTGAGAGCGGTACGCTGGTTCAGAACGTGGAGAATACCCTTTACGTACTGACTGCCTATCCCGATGGCCGTCCGGCCAAGACCAAAATCACAATCGGTCGAGACCGACAACAAGTCGAAACCTCCACCGCCGGGATTGCGAAAGTAAAAATCACCCCGGATAAACCTTCGCTGCGGTTGAGGGTTTCTGCCGAGGATGAAAAGGGCGTTCGCTCCCAAGTGGTTCGCACGTTGCGGATTGATCGACGGACAGACGCCTTCCTCATGCGTACCGATCAGGCTCTCTATAAGACGGGAGACACGGTAAAGGTGGATATCATCTCGCCCAGCAACAAGGAACGCATCTTTGTGGACGTAGTGAAGGATCGCCGGGCGGTGTTGATGAAGTCCATCGACATCGTTAATGGCAAGGGCACATTGGCATTGGATTTACCGGCAGACTTGTTTGGCACTCTTCAACTGCGTGGCTACCGCATCCAGCGTGATGGAAACATCATCGGCGACACCAAGGTGATTCAGGTCAAGCGGGCCGATAGCCTTGTGATTGAGGCCAAGCTCGACAAGGAGACCTATAAGCCGGCCGAGAAGGCGCTGCTGAATTTCATTGTCAAACGCGCTGATGGCAAGGCGGTGCCGGCGGCCCTCGGTTTGGCTGGTGTGGATGAGGCGGTGTTTGCCTTATCGGAAATGCGCCCGGGTCTTGAGCGGGTATACTTCGCCATTCAGGAAGAAATCCTCAAGCCGCGTTATGAGATCCATGCCCATCCACCGGTACAGGTGCAGCAATTGATCGAGCCGGTTCCCGAGCCTGGAGTGGAGCCTGAGCCGCAACCGGATCTGGATGAGGCGGCCGTGGTGCTTTTCGCTGCTGCGGAGGGGCAGGAGGCACCGCAAGCGGATGTTGGCCCCGCCTTCGAGGAGAAGCAACGGGAGGTGCTTCAGGATAAGCGGGAATACAAGGCAAACCTGGCCGCGGCCGTGGTCTTGAGCCCTTTCATGATCTTCATTTTGCTGACCCTGCCGATCCTTGGTTATGCCATCATGAAATTTGTCAAAAGAGAGCCAGTTGAAACGGATAGTGATGATGAGCAACTCGCCTTCAAGAAGGCGACTGGTGGTCTCATGTTGTGGTGGGTTCTGGGCATAAACGTGCCGGTAGTGATGGCAGTGTTGGCGGGATTCATCGCCAACCTAACCCGCAAGGAAGAGATCGGTTTTATCTTTCTGGGTTTTGCCTTGTTTGCGCTGATTGCAGTTTTTGTTTTATTGATCATCTCGGTGGTCAAGATGCGCCGGGCCGAGTCATCAAAGGCACTGCCGCTCTTGCGTAAGGTGGTGGTTGCCCTTCCGGGGGTTTACCTCTTTTGGGGAATCTATTTGGTTGCACTGGTAATCGGCGCTGAGGAACGTGTGATTGAAGCGAAAACGTTTTTTACGGTGGCCTTGGCGGGCTTGGGATTGCTGGCCTTGGTTGGCGGTGCCATCTCCATTGCCCGTAATTGTGCCATGCACAAAGTCAGTGGTGGTCGAATGGTTTGGCTGGGAGTTAGTCGTTCGTGCCTGAGTGGCGCTTCCTGTATTCTGCTTTTACTCATGGTCTCATTGTCATTATTAGCCGGCGGGAACGCATTGGCGAAAATGGAAAGAGCTCCCATGGTCGAAGGAATGAGAGGAATGGACATGGACATGGCTGTGGAAGAGATGGCAATGGATGGAGCCGTGGCAAACTTTGCCGTACCCATGGCCATGGAAAGAATGGAAGAAACGACAGGTGAAGCCCTTGGCGCTGAATCTACTAAAGAAGGCGGTGGGCTGAAGGTGCCCAGTCGTATCCGGCGTTATTTCCCCGAGACGCTCCTGTGGAAGCCCGAGTTGATTACTGATGACCAAGGCCGGGCCAAGCTGGAGGTGCCCTTGGCTGATTCCATTACCACTTGGCGGCTTGCAATGAGCGCAGTGTCCCAAGCGGGCGAACTAGGCTCGGCTACCACTGGCATTCGTGTCTTTCAGGATTTCTTTGTGGACATCGATTTCCCTGTGGCCCTCACCCAGCACGATCAGGTGAGCGTGCCGGTTGCCGTTTACAACTACCTGGACAAGCCGCAAACAGTGAAGCTGGAGGTGCAGGAGGGCAGCTGGTTCAAGCTGCTTGATGACAGAACCAAGACGCTTGAGATTGGTGCGCAAGAGGTCACCCGGGTTTATTTCAGGCTGGAAGCCATCAAGCCCGGTAACCATGCGCTGACGCTTAAGGCGTTCGGCTCGGAATTGGCTGATGCAGTGGAGCGTCGCGTGCGTGTGGAGCCCGATGGAAAGCGCTTTGAACAGGTGATCAACGGGCGCTTGGATGAAAATCTCAGTAAGAACATCGAGATTCCCGTTGAGGCTATTGAAGGAGCCAATGATCTGTATGTGAAAATATACCCGGGCGCATTCAGCCAGGTGGTGGAGGGCATGGATGGAATTTTCCAGATGCCTTATGGCTGCTTTGAGCAGACCTCCTCGGCCACCTATCCGAACATCCTTGTGCTCGATTATATGCGCCGCAACAAGCAAACCAAGCCGGAGATTGAGATGAAGGCGCTGAACTTTATCAATATTGGTTATCAACGGCTGCTTTCCTATGAGGTGAAGGGTGGCGGGTTTGAATGGTTCGGCAAGACACCCGCGCACAATGTGCTAACCGCCTACGGCCTGATGGAGTTTTCCGACATGGCCAAGGTGCATGATGTGGATCCGAAGGTGATCGAGCGCACGCGCAATTGGCTATACAGTAAGCAGAAGGGCGATGGCTCGTGGACGCCGGATCAAGGTGGCATCGCCGAAGGGGCCATCAACGCCTTCCGCGGCGCCAAGTTGCGTACTACCGCGTACATCGCCTGGGCCTTGGCTGAGAGTGGTCAGGCCGATAACAAACTCAATCGGGCGCTGGGCTTCATCCTCGAAAATGCTGATTCGGAGAAAGACAATTACACGCTGGGGTTGTGCGCCAACGCGCTGGTAGCGGCCAAGCGGCCCGAGGCTAAGGATTTGATCAACCGGTTGAATGCTGCAAAAACATCCGAGCAGGAACTGGTCTACTGGGGTTCGGAATCCCAAGGCGTCACTTTTGGACGGGGTGGCACACTCGCTATCGAGACGACGGCCATTATCGCCCACGCTTTCCTGAAAGGGCGCCAACACACATCAGTGGCCCACAAGGCACTTGCTTGGTTGATTGAAAAGAAGGATGGCCGTGGCACGTGGCATTCTACGCAGGCGACAGTGCATGCCATGCGCGCGCTTTTGGCGGGCTCCGATGGAGGTGGGGGTGGTGTGGAGAAGGATTTTTCCATCGCCCTGATTGCCAATGGCAGGCCGGCCAAGCAAATTGATATCACGCCGGAAACCAGCGATGTCTTTCGGCTGATTAGCCTGCGTCATCTGGTGAAGAAAGGGGATAACACCGTTACACTCGAACCTTCGGGCAAGGGAAACCTAGCTTACCAGATTGTGTCGGTTCACTATCTGCCATGGCAGGAGGAGAGGCCGGTGCTCGAGGAGCAGGAGTTAACGATTGATGTGACCTATGACACCACCACGCTCAAGCAGGGCGACACGCTTGAGGTGCAGGTAAGCGTGGAGTATCACCAGCTCGGGGCCGCAGAGATGACCATTGTGGATCTGGGCATTCCGCCGGGGTTTGATGTGTTGCCGGAATACTTTCAGGGGCTCAAGGATGAAGGGATGATTGAGCGTTTCTCGATCACCGGTCGGCAGGTAATCCTGTACTTCCGAGAGATCAGCAGCAGAGAGCCCATTGTGTTTACCTACGAGCTCAAGGCTAAATTCCCGGTGAAGGCAAAGACGCCCAAATCCACCGCCTATCAGTATTACGAACCGGAAATACGCGCTGAAGCCCAGCCGGTGGAAATCAAGGTAGAATAATCGGGCTCTTTGGGCTAGTTTCTCAAAATGGATCTGGACGTCGAACGCGAAATGATCCGGCGTTGTCGCGCTGGCGAGAGCGACGCGTGGGACGAGCTCTTCGCCGAGCACTACGCGGCGGTAGGCCGGTTTGTGTTCCAGATTTCCAGTACCTTCTCGCGTGAGGATGCAGATGAAATTTGCCAGGAGGTTTTTCTCTCGGTAATCAAGAACCTTGCTGGCTTCGGTGGCAAGAGTCGGCTTCAAACGTGGATCTTTCGTATCGCTGCCAACAAGGCCCGCGATTACCACGCTAAAAAAATGGCCGCCAAGCGCGGTGGTGGCGAAGTGCCGCTCTCCCTGCAGGCCGAAGACGATGAAGGCAATCGCCTGCTCGATCCGGCCAGCCCCTTATCGGCCCCGGATGAGGAATTGTTGCGTGAGGAGAAATGGAAACTTGTGGGTGAGGCCTTGGAAACCCTTGGCGGACCTTGCCAGGAAATTCTGGAATTGCGTTATTTCGGTGATTTAAACTATCATGAAATCAGTGTTGAGCTGGATTTAAACGAAAAAACAGTAAGTTCCAGACTCAGCAAATGTCGGGGAAAACTCGAAATTGTGGTGCGTCGGCTATTTTCACGGGAGAAAACCGGAGCAATCCCGTCTAAAGAATAGAGGGTATGTCAGAAGAACAAGACAACCAGATGGAGCAATGGCTCGAGGAATACGCCCAGCGGAGGCGCAATGAGCTCGATGGACCCATTGAGATGCATGAAGCCACGCGCACAATGCTGCAGGGCGAAGTGAGCCGTGTGTACCCGAAATCGGTCGAAACTCAGCCCCAACCTCGAGAATCATCCGCCTGGATGGTGTGGGCCATTGGCGGTGCTACAGTTGGCGTTGCCGCCATCGTGATCACGCTCAAATCCAGTTTACCCCAGGGCAACCCTTCCATGGAAATGGTGAAGGCCGATGGAGCAAAACCCGCGGCTGCCGTAGAAAGTGGGCAAGCCGGAGAGTTGGCGAA
Organism: uncultured Verrucomicrobiota bacterium; assembly: GCA_964616045.1. GTDB lineage: Bacteria > Verrucomicrobiota > Verrucomicrobiia > Limisphaerales > UBA1100 > UBA1100. The sequence goes on from CAZTTU010000012.1 coordinate 7,703, forward strand.
AGCCAGTGTGGATTCGGTGCCCAAATTCAAAGAGACCGGAAAAACTCAAACAGCCACAATAAGGAATATTGAGGAGGGAAATTCCCGCGCCAGACGAATTACGCCGACCGGTAACAAGGATAATCCCGGTGCATTGAGTATCGTCGAGGTCAATCCCGGAGGTGCCCCCACAGAAACAACACAGGCCGCGACTTCCAATTCCATCAAATCCAAGAAAGCACACGCCGGTGGGTTTGCTCCGGGTCCGATCAACACCCCGAAGCGGGATCGTGCTTTCTACAATAATATCCATGATCTGCGCCAGGACTTTACACAATCGAATCTCCAAGTGGCCAATCGCAAAAACGTTTTGCCCGAGGCAGTGCTGGTAGATTTCCAGGTGGAACGCACGGGGAATCAAGTTCGCGTCATCGATCAGGATGGTTCGGTCTACACTGGTAACGTGATCAATGAGGAGCGATACAGTTCCGTGACCGGGGATAAGGCGATCCCGTCCAAACAACTATCTGCGGCCACTGCGAAAAGGGGAATTGCGAATGCACCGGAAGCTCCAATCGCGGTCGTACAGACACAACGCAATCGTGCCGTTTCCCGCGGCCAGTTTTATTTCCGAGTGCAGGGTCTCAATCGGACCTTGGGTAAGGCGGTTGTCCTTGAAGCCACGCTCGATAGTCCGCCAGATAAACCTGTAGCTCCTATGAAACCTATTGCTTTGAGTTTCGCCAAAGGTAGAGCTGAACAAGAAGCAAAACTTAGTGCTCCTGCTGAGAAAGCACAAGAGTTGGGCGTTCAAAAACTACAGGCCATTCGCGCAATCGCCCGCATGCGAATATTGGGCAACGCTCGAATTGAAAAAGCCAACTACGCAGTGGATGCCTATATTCAGCAACAGCCAGTTTTGCCGTCCAAGGCATTGATCAAGCCCACTCAGGCAAGAGATAAATAATTCGCGCTAAAACAGCGCCAGGAAATCACCCAGCAACTTCCAGGCAATCCAGCCGGCGGCAATCAAGGTCAACCAGACGGCTAGTGCCACCACGGAAATGCAAAGGCCAGTGATGGCCAGATGCCGCCCCTCCAATGCTCCGTCACTTTTGTCAATACGCTTCAGCGCAACGATTCCCAGTGGCAAAGCAGCCAGCGCCGGGAAAAAGAGAAAACCCAACAAGGCCGAGAGCATGCAAAGGATTGACAGTGCGCTGACTCTTACTTCACCCGCCTTCGCGACCTGTGTTGCTGGGGTATCTTCCTCTGTGACCACTTCCGATTTACCACGATCCGGATAATCCAGCGTCGGCGGGTCCACCTCTAGCTTCGGGTTTTCAGTAACCATGACGTCTATTCGCGATCTTTGATTTCCTTTAGTTTATGGAAATCACCCATCTTGCGGCCAAACGTCGCCTCCAAAGGCTTGTCAACCAAGAGGCGCTTGGCTTGCTGGTCGCTGTCTGAGGCACTGGAAAAAGGCCACGTCACCACGTACACTGCCGATCCAACGATCGTGGAGGCTAGGCTGAGAGGCCGTACCACCACCTCCAGTGCCATGTCTTCAGTAGATGCGCCTTCGGTGTGTTGTTGGGGTGCTGCAGGAGCCTGCGAAGTTGAGGCACACCCGGCCACAAACGACACCCCTACACCGAGAATTATCACAGGGAGCTTCACGCCAATCGCTTACCAAAAAACACTCAGGATGTCGACAAAGTAATTGCCATATGCAAGCAGAATTCGGTAGTGCATGGATATGGTGATTGATAATATGGTGATTGATATTGTACAAACGAGGGCGAGCGAAAGAAAGTTGCCACTTCCAGCATCGTAGCCCACTCTTCTATTGTGATGTTGCATTTCGACAGAAATGGAGAGGCGTTCGGGCCTTATCCACTGGAGGAAGCCCGTGAATACCTCAAGCGCGGCGAGATTCTGCCCACCGATCAGGCATGGTTCGAAGGGGCAGCGGATTGGATGCCGGTGGTGGAAGTGCCGGGCATGATCGGCACCACCGCCGGAGCGCCTCCGCCACCAGTTGCTCCACCACCACCGCCTCCCGCGCAGGTCACCGTGGTGGCTCACTACACTTCTGCCACCACCAAGTTTAACAAGCGTTTTTTTGAATCTGAAATTGGTCGCTTTCTCAAGATTAACCCGGAGGATAATCCGGAACATTTGTTCATACGCACGCGTAACGGTGACTTTTCCCTCTATCGGGTGGCGAAGGCCGAGCAGGATCACTGTATTATTTCCGTAGACCTCGATGGGGTTCGCAAGGACAAGCGCATTGATTATTTTAACATCAATGAAATTGAAGTGCAGGGTAGTTAGTTTGCTGTTGTTGTGGGCGGTTGGTTGTGCTGCGCCGCGTGCGGTGGATATCTCCTATCAACCGTACGAGGATCGAGCCGAGCTCAAGGCCATGGCCCAGCGTTTGTACGAGCGAGTAAATGCCCATCGCGCAGCAGAAAATTTGCCCACACTACGGTTCCATGCGCGCATCAGCAGCATCGCCCGGTACCACAGCGCGGCTATGGCGCAAAAAGAGGTCTTCAGTCATAATGGGTTTAAGGGTCGTGCTATTAATATTGGCAAGTTCATGAACTATATCGCCGTGGCGGAAAACCTCGCATACAATTATGGCAATCAAGACCCGGTGGCCAAGGCGATGGAATCATGGCTAAAAAGTGAGCAGCATCGCAAAGCGATGGAGAGCCCTTATTTTCGGGTTACTGGTATTGCCGTTGCGAAATCGCTGGATGGAAAATATTATTTTACGCAGCTATTCGTTTCGCCGGCGCGTTAATGAAGGCAGCAGTTTGCGGTGCGCAGCGGTGAAGGGCAGTGCCTGTAACTCGTTCAACGTACACCACTTTCCCTTGTTACGTTTTGCGCGGATCAAATGGGCATTCAATTGAATTCGAAAACGCGTAATGGAATGTCGCGCTGTGGCAAAGGGTTGTCCGTTTTTGGGTGCTGAATATTTGTTGCCGGATTCGCTGTTTGGAAATTCCCAGAAACCGGCGTTTACACCGCCTTTGGGACGTTGCTGCACAAGGTAGCGCGCGCCGCAAGTAACGATGAATACGTCGATTTGTTTGTCCGTGTAGAGAGTGCGTTCACCCTTGGTGGGAATGACATTGATGGCATGTTCGCGGCGTGCGACACAGCTGCGGACAACAGGGCAGGCGGCGCAGTTGGGCTGGCGCGGGGCACACACGATGCCGCCGAGTTCCATGAGTGATTGGTTCAGTGCGGAACAATTTTCGGCCTTGGTGACGAGTGTCTCGGCCAATGACCACAAGTACTCGTGTGTGGCTTTGTCCTTGGGGTTTTTGCGGATGCCAAAAATGCGTGTGAGGAGGCGGATGACGTTACCATCCACGATGGGTTCGGGCAGGCCGAAGGCGATGCTGCTGATGGCCCCGGCTGTGTAGCGCCCAATGCCGGGCAGAGTGCGAATGGCAGCAGGGTTACGCGGGAATTGCCCATCATGGTTTTTGACGATTTCCTTCGCCGCCGCCTGAAGGTTGCGCGCGCGCGAATAGTAACCGAGGCCTTCCCAGAGCTTGAGCACACGTTCGGGTTTAGCAAGGGCGAGTTTTTGAAGAGCGGGGAGGGCACGCATCCAGCGTTCCCAATATGGGATGACGGTAGCCACCTGCGTTTGTTGCAGCATGATTTCAGAAACCCAAATGGCGTACGGATCGCGCGTGCGCCGCCACGGCAAGTCGCGTGCATGGGCGGCATACCAATCCAGCAAATGCGGGACAAGGCGACGGGCTTTGCGGCGATGCGGCACGCCGCAGCGTTGGGAACCGCAACGGGGATGTCAAAGCGATTTGCATTTGCTCCGTCCTGTGGCTGGTGTAAAGAAGGGCATGCAAACTAATTTTAAGTTCGTACTGGTTAGCTGCTTTGTTCTCTGCCTTGGAGTGGAGGCGGCGGAGGAAAAATGGGTTTCGTTGTTCAATGGGAAAAATCTCGACGGCTGGACTGTGAAAATTAAAGGGCAGCCGTTGGGAAAAAATTTCCAGAACACCTTCCGCGTGGAGGACGGCTTGATGAAGGTGGGCTATGCGGGCTACAAGGACTTTAATCGGCAGTTTGGGCATATTTTTTTCAAGGACTCATTTGCGCACTACCGCATTCGCGTGGAACATCGGTTTGTGGGGGAGCAAGTGAAGGGCGGCCCGGGCTGGGCACTTCGAAATAGTGGCATCATGCTGCATTGTCAGGACCCAAAGACGATGGGGCTGGATCAGGATTTTCCGGTATCAATCGAGGTGCAGCTCTTGGGTGGTGCAGCCACGGGCAAGCGAACGACGGCCAATCTTTGCACACCGGGCACAAATGTGGTGATGAAGGGGAAACTGGTGACGCGACATTGTTTCAACAGCCAATCGGAAACGTATCGTGGTGAAGGTTGGGTGACGGTAGAGGTGGAAGTGCGCGGCAGTAAAATGATTCGGCACCTTATCGACGGGAAGGAAGTGTTGTCTTACCAGAAACCGCAACTGGATCCGCGAGATGCGGATGCCAAGAAGCTGATTCGTGATGGTAAGTTGCTGCTGGAGGGTGGTTATGTTTCCCTGCAGTCAGAAAGTCATCCGGTGGAGTTTCGCAAAGTGGAATTAATGGTGCTAGAGAAGTAATGGGCGAGCCGGCGCTGACATCCTACACCTGCAAGCTCACTGACAAACAAGCGGTGCAACTTGAGGCGCACTTGTTGGAGCGCGATTATGAAATGCGTGAGGTGCCGCACACGCGTTTTGCGGGGCATCGCGATAAGCTGAATATTAATTTCTACAACAGCGGCAAGCTGCTGGTACAAGGGAAGGGTACGCGCGAGTTTGTGGAATTCGTGCTGGAACCGGAGATTCTAAAAGAGGCAAGGCTCGGCTATGAGGCGGAGATTAATCCGGATTTTATCCGACCACGCATCGGAGTGGATGAATCAGGCAAAGGTGATTTCTTCGGCCCGCTGGTGGTGGCGGGCGTGTATGTGAATGAAGCGGTGGTGCGGCGTTGGCAGGAGAAAGGTGTCAAGGATTCCAAGCGCGTGACCAGCGACAAGCGCGTGGCGGAATTGGCGAAGATCATCCGTGAAACGCCCGGGTGCATCTGGACGGTGGTGCCGATTGGTCTGGAGGCTTACAACCGAATGCATCAGAAAATGCGTACGGTAAACAAAATGCTGGCTTGGGGGCACGCTCGAGTGATTGAAAACCTGATGGAACGCAGGGTCGAGATGGAGCCGCCTCCGGAGCGAGCCATTAGCGACCAATTCGCCCGAAGCAAATCCACAGTTGCCGATGCGTTGATGGAATTAGGCCGAAAAATCGAGCTAATCCAGCGTCATAAAGCGGAGGAAGACTTGGCGGTGGCCGGGGCATCAATTTTGGCGCGGGCCGTGTTTGTACAGAAAATGGCAGAATTAAGCAAAAAAATGGGTAAAACATTGCCAAAAGGCGGAGGGAAACCAGTGGATATGGTGGCTGCTGAATTGGTAGAAGAACGAGGCGAGGCTGTTTTGGGATCCGTTGCAAAGCTTCACTTCCGGAATGCTGCGCGCGCAATGGGGCGGCCAGAACCGCCGCGGTGAATAATTTCCTCCTTTTTTTCGAAAAAAACGTTGACTCGGCGGCTCTAATCGGTAGTTTCCCTCACCCGCTAGCGCCTTGGAAAGGGTTTGTTTGGCGGTGAATGCGAGAAAAACCTAGCCACTTTTCCATTGAATTTGGGGATTGTGGTATTGGGTTTTTATCGTTTTTTGACATGCAGAATAGTGCAGTAAAAGCGATTTGGAAAAGTGACCGTGCCCTTGTAGCTCAGTTGGTAGAGCGCGTCCTTGGTAAGGACGAGGTCACCGGTTCAAGCCCGGTCAAGGGCTCCAGTATTAAATAGAAACAGTAACCTATCACACTACAAAAAAGGAACACCAAGCAGCATGGCCAAGAAAGAGTTCGAACGAGAATTACCGCACGTCAACATTGGCACCGTGGGACATGTCGATCATGGGAAAACAACCCTGACCGCGTCTATTCTGCAGGTTCAGGCCGCGGATGGCTTGGCGGAGATCAAGGCGTATTCTGATATTGCCAAGGGTGGAACGGTACGTGACGAAACAAAGACAGTGACCATCGCCGTGGCACACGTGGAGTACAAGAGCGAGACGAGACACTACGCTCATGTGGATTGCCCGGGCCACGCGGACTATGTAAAGAACATGATCACCGGCGCCGCCCAGATGGATGGCGCGATTCTTGTTGTAGATGCTTCCAGTGGCCCGATGCCGCAAACCAAGGAGCACGTACTTCTTGCCAAGCAGGTGGGGGTGCCTTCCATTGTGGTCTGCCTGAACAAGTCCGATCTTGTGGATGATGACGAACTGCTTGACTTGGTGGAGATGGAGGTGCGTGAGTTGCTTGATAAATACGAATTCCCCGGAGATGACACCCCGGTCATTCGCGCCAGTGCTACTAAAGCCATTGAGGGCGACGAGAAGTGGGTAGGCCGCATTAAGGATTTGCTCAAGGCCTGTGATGAATTTATTCCTGAACCTGCGCGGGAAGAGGACAAGCCGTTTCTGATGTGCATTGAGGATACATTCATTATTGAAGGCCGCGGACTGGTTGCCACGGGTCGTGTAGAGCGGGGTGTGCTCAATAAGATGGATGAAGTGGAGATTGTTGGCCTGAAGGACACTGAGAAGACAGTGGCCACGGACATCGAGATGTTTAAAAAACTGCTTGGCGAGGCTCGGGCCGGTGAGAATGTGGGCGTGCTGTTGCGTGGTAAAAAGAAGGGTGAAGTGGAGCGAGGCCAAGTGTTGGCCAAGCCCGGATCGATAAACCCGCACACCAAGTTCAAGGCGCAGATTTACGTGCTCAACAAGGATGAAGGTGGTCGCCACACGCCGTTTTTCCCCAACTATCGCCCGCAGTTCTTTTTCCGCACCAGTGACATCACCGGCAGCGTGAATTCCCTGCGTGATAGTGATGATAAGAACGATGTTGAGATGGCAATGCCCGGAGACAACGTAGTTATTGATGTGGAACTTGGTCAGCCCGTGGCAATGGAAAAAGGCCTGACGTTTGCGATTCGCGAAGGTGGCCGTACCATTGGCTCCGGTCAAGTGATTGAGGTTGTAGAATAATTTGTGGAAGCGCTTTTGCCGGTGTGTGGGAATCCCACTCGGCTCCTGCTCCGGGTTTTGGGACCATTCGACCATTGTACGGCGATAGCTCAATTGGTAGAGCAGCGGTCTCCAAAACCGCAGGTTGGGGGTTCGACTCCCTCTCGCCGTGCCAACTCGGAACGATGGAGGGGTGGCAGAGTGGTCGAATGCGGCGGTCTTGAAAACCGTTGTACCGAGAGGTACCGGGGGTTCGAATCCCTCCCCCTCCGCCAAAACGGTATTTGGTAGTGATAGAGAAAATTGATGGCTGATAATAAACCAGAAGTAAAGAACCCGGCGCCGAAGAAGTCGTTCGGTACTCCGGTGTCCGACGGGCTGCAGAACGGTGCGGATTCAGGCCCAGGGGCGACGGGTTGGGCTTTGAAGCCCTTCCTCGGGTTCGCCCTTATAGCCGTCGCCTTGGTGGTTTTTATTTGGATGTGGAGGACCGGCAAGATTGGTGCCCTGAAGCAGTACATCATTGATACGCGCGAACAACTGCGCAAGTCCACTTGGCCAACTCGCCAGGAACTCAAGCAACATATTGTGGTGGTGCTGATTTCATCCCTGTTGTTGGCGTTTTTCACCTTTGCCGCAGATTTTCTGCTGCGAGAAATTGTGTGGGGTGCCATGATGAATAGTAAGACATGGATTTTCAAGGGAGGAAGCTGAGGGACGATGGCAAGCGAATGGTACACGATACAGACTTTGTCCGGTCAGGAACAGAAGGCCGAGAAGAGTCTACACAAGCGCATCGCTGAGGAAGAAATGGGCGAGTATATCAATGAAGTGCTCGTGCCCATGGAAAAGGTGGTGGAGGTTCGTGGCGGTAAAAAAACCGTGACCCAGCGCAAGTTGTATCCCGGTTATATTTTTATTGATATGCAGCTGTATGATGAAGAGAAACGCCTGCTCCCCCAGCCTTGGGATTTTATTCGTAACACCCAAGGCATCATCGGCTTCCTTGGAGGTGAACGTCCGATTGCCACGCCTGGTGCCGACATAGATGTTATCAAGGATCAGGTGGCTGATTCGGAAGAGACCGAGAAGCCCAAGGTTAATTTTGAAGTGGGCGAAGAAGTGAAGATTAATGATGGACCATTTCAGAATTACAACGGAGCAGTGGAAGAGATTGATGCAGAGAGCGGCAAGCTCAAGGTGACCATCGATATTTTTGGACGCAGCACACCGGTAGAGTTGGAATACTGGCAGGTGGAAAAACAGTAAGCCCTTCCGCGAGGAAAAAATAAAATGGCGAAAAAAGAAATAGGACAAATCAAGTTGCAAATTCCCGGAGGTGATGCCAAGCCGGCTCCGCCGGTTGGTCCTGCTCTAGGCCAGTTGGGCGTGCCGATCATGCCTTTTTGTAAGGAGTTCAACGCCAAAACGCAGGACATGGCTGGCACGGTGATCCCGGTAGTGATCACTGTATATCAGGATAAATCCTTCACATTTATCCTGAAGTCACCGCCCGCAGCCGAATTACTGAAGAAAGCTGCCAGAATTGCCGCGGGTTCAGGAGAGCCAAACAAGGAAAAGGTGGGGCGGGTGACTCATGCCCAGATACTGGAGATTGTGGACCGCAAAAAAGATGATTTGAATGCGCACGATCCGGAAATGGCAGCGCGAATCATAGCCGGAACGGCCCGAAGCATGGGTATTGAAGTGGTTAAATGATTATAACAACTGAACCGCGGGAGGGAGTAGCCCGGTTGTACCGCAGAACATAATGGCGAGTAAACGATACAACAAAGCACTGGAAACCACCAATGGTGAGTCGGTGTATTCGATGCCGGATGCATTTAAAATTCTGGCCGGTTTCCCAAAGGCTAAATTCGACGAGTCTGTGGAGGTTGCCTTTCGGCTGGGAGTAGATCCGAAATATTCCGATCAAATGGTTCGAGGTACTGTCTCTTTGCCTCATGGCAGCGGCAAGCAGGTGACCGTGGTGGCTTTCGTGGCTGATGGTCCGATCGCAGATGCCGCGCGCACAGCGGGTGCCGAGCATGTGGGTTTAAAGGAAATCATTGAGAAGGTCGAAGGCGGCTGGACAGACTTTGATGTGGCTGTCGCAACGCCGGAAGCTATGAAGCAGGGTGTTGCCAAACTGGGGCGCCAATTGGGTCCACGTGGGTTGATGCCCACGCCGAAGTCCGGCACAGTGACTGAGGATCTTGCCAAGGCTGTAACCGAGGTGAAGGGCGGTCGAGTGGAGTTTAAAGTTGATAAAACAGCAAACCTCCATGTGCAAGTTGGCAAAGCGAGCTTCACGCAGGAGCAGCTTGTGGAAAATGCTAGCGCGGCTGTGAGTGCAGTGTTCAAAGCCAAGCCAGATGCCGCCAAGGGCTCATATGTGCTATCCGCATCCGTTGCCGCCACCATGAGCCCAAGCGTGAAATTGGATGTTAAGGAACTGGCGAAATTAGCTTAAGGGAGACCGAACGATGCGAGCCGAAAAACAATTTTTAACTGAGGAATACATCGAATGGATCAATGCCTCTCCGTTCTTTATTGTCACTGAATACACGGGTGTCAGCGTGGCGCATTTTGAGGCGCTGCGCACCAACTTGCGTAATGTTGGAGCGGAGATTCACGTGGTCAAAAATTCTGTTTTCCGGGCTGCCGCTATGGAGGCCGGGGTGACTGGGTTAAACGGCTCGTTGGCTGGCCAGGTAGCTGTGGTTTTTGGTGAATCAGATATTTCTGCCGCTGCCAAGGCGGTCAAAGACTCCAAAAAGCCGAGGATTTGTTTTGGCTATATGGGAAAGAAACGCCTTGAAGAAGCGGCTGTGCTCCGCCTCGCAGATTTGCCGTCACTGGACGTGCTGCGGGGCCAATTGCTGGGAGTGATTCAGGCGCCGGCTACACAACTGGCACGTGTGATCAACACACCGGCATCTATGCTGGCTCGCGCGTTGCAGGCCAAAATTGAAAAAAGCGAGTAACGATTAATAGAATTTCGTCGTGCCAGATGGTTGCGGCGATAATTGAACCAAAAAGTAAATCGTCGGTGCGCAGGCGGCGCGCTGAAATTTTCCCAGCCGGGAAGGCGACGAGACGACCAACAACAGAAAGAAGAAGACAATGGCAGATCTGGATAAAATTGTGGATGAACTGAGTGACCTAAGTGTGATCGAGGCGGCAGACTTGGTGAAAAAACTTGAGGATAAATGGGACGTAAGTGCGGCGGCCCCGGCTGCAGCTGTGGCTGTGGCGGCTCCGGTTGGTGGCGATGCTGCCGAAGAGAAAGATTCCTTTGACGTGATTCTTGTAGGCGATGGCGGCAAGAAGATTGATTGCATTAAGGCCGTGCGCGCCATCAAGAGTGAGTTGGGCTTGAAGGAAGCCAAGGAGCTCGTTGAGAGTGCACCAACGCCCCTTCTCGAAGGAGTGAGTAAGGATGAGGCCGAAGAGGTTCAGAAGAAGCTAGAGGCTGCTGGCGCAAAGGTTGAGCTCAAGTAGCCGGTTTTATGCAGGGACCGTCAATGACAGACATTGTCGTTGGTGATCTCGTGTAATAATGGGGTAGAAAAACAAACGGTTGAAGAACCGCCTTTTACGGGGCAGTCAATAATTACGGGATCGAAAGAACTCGGGAACGGGGCAACTACCGGCCAGAGGCCGGCGAAAGTGACAAATAGGCGATATGGCAACGAATATTACTGATCGGATCAATTTTGGAAAAATCAAGGAGGTCATCGATTTTCCCAATCTAATCGACATTCAGAGCAAATCCTACATTGAATTTCTCCAAACTGGAGTAGATAAAATTAGGCGCAAGGATAATGGGCTTCAGGCGGTCTTTAAGGATGTGTTTCCTATAGAGAGTTATGATGGGGGCATTGTTCTGGATTTCCATAGTTACGAAATCAAGCCACCTAAGCAAACTTGGTTGGATTCGCTTGAAGATGGTGGCACCTATGGCGCTGCGCTTTATGTAACATTCCAACTTAAAGAAGGGAAGAGCGTCAAGGAAGAGGAAGTGTTTATGGGTGAGATGCCGCTGATGACGCCTCAGGGCAGCTTCGTGATCAATGGTGCCGAGCGCGTAGTCGTGAGCCAACTGCATCGCTCCCCCGGCTTGGCGTTTGAAGCCAGCACTCATGCTAATGGTAAAACACTGCATTCGTACCGCATTATTCCCGATAGGGGTTCTTGGTTTGAGGCGCAGTTTGATACCAACGACCTGCTGTATGTCTACCTTGATCGCAAGAAGCGCCGTCGCAAGTTTCTCATCACCACCTTGTTCCGAGCCCTTGGTTTCCTCAAGGACGATGGCTCCAAGGGCACCGATCAGGAGATCCTCGAGATGTTTTACGATGTTGAGGAGCTGACACTGAAGGCAGCTCAGAATCGTGACGACCTTGCCAATCTAGTTCTGGTGGAGGATGCAGTTGACGAGGAGAAAAATGTGATCGTGGCGCGAGCGTTTGAGCAACTATCAAAGGCGGTGCTCAGGCAGATTGTGGCGGTGGGAGCGAAGAAGATCAGAGTGGTAGATATTTCCCGCGATGAAGGTCTAATCATCAAGTGCATGAGGAAAGATCCGACCCACAATGAGGAGGAGGCTTTGAAGGAAATTTACAGTCGGCTGCGCCCGGGCGATCCACCCACGGTGGCCAACTCCCGAGCATTGTTAAAGCGCTTATTTTTTGATCCGAAGCGTTACGACCTTGGTCGTGTGGGCCGTTACAAAATTTGCCAGAAGCTCGGCTTTCAGGACCCGGATGATTCTCGCGTATTAACCAAGCAGGATCTCGTTGAGGCTACGCGTTATTTGCTCACGCTCAAGATGGGCGAAGGCGTGTTGGATGATATTGATCATCTGGGTTCCCGTCGTGTTCGCACGGTGGGTGAATTGCTCTCCAACCAATGTCGCGTGGGCCTCGCACGCACGGAACGATTGGTCAAGGAGCGCATGACGCTTTTTGATCGGGAAAACGACAACATGACACCAGCAAAACTGGTAAACCCCAAGGCGCTCAGCGCAGTGATTCGCGATTTCTTCGGTCGTAGCCAGCTCAGCCAGTTTATGGATCAAATCAATCCGTTGGCGGAAACAACCCACAAACGTCGCTTATCGGCCCTAGGGCCTGGTGGTTTGTCGCGTGAACGTGCTGGATTTGAAGTGCGCGATGTACACCCCTCCCACTATGGTCGTATTTGCCCTGTTGAAACTCCCGAAGGGCCGAACATTGGCCTGATCGCCTCACTCGCAACTTTTGCGCGTGTGAACGATTTTGGTTTTATTGAGACCCCTTACCGAAAAGTGGTCAAGGGGCGCGTAACTGAAGAGATTGATTACCTGACGGCGGATAGGGAGGAAAATTATACAGTGGCTCAGGCCAACGCGCTGATCAATGACAAGGGCGTATTTCAAACCGAGTATGTGACCTGTCGTCGGCAGGGTGACTTCATTGATACGGTGCCGAAGGATGTGCACTATATGGACGTGAGCCCGAAACAGCTCGTGTCCGTGGCCGCTGCGATCATTCCATTCTTGGAGCATGATGATGCGAACCGGGCGCTGATGGGCTCGAACATGCAGCGGCAGGCTGTGCCATTGTTGGTCAGCGAGGCGCCGTTTGTGGCAACAGGCATGGAGCGCCGCTTGGCGGAGGATTCCTGCGCGGTGACAAAATCCGAAGCGCGGGGCAAAGTCGCTTCTGTGACTGGTGACAGCATTGTCATTACGGATGACGGTGAGATGCCTGAGGGTAAACGCAAATTTAAGCACGATCCCGAGTCGGGGATGTGGGTTTATACCCTGCGCAAGTTCATGCGCTCCAACGCCTCGACTTGCATTAATCAAAAATCCTTGGTGAGTCTCGGGGATGTGGTGAAGGCCGGACAAGTGATAGCAGACGGCCCAAGTACCGATAAAGGTGAACTTGCCCTCGGCAAGAATGTGCTCTGCGCATTTATGCCTTGGAATGGGTACAACTTTGAGGATGCTATCGCCATCTCTCGACGGATTGTTAAAGACGATGTTTTCACTTCCATTCATGTGTCAGAGTATGAGGTCGCTGCCCGCGATACAAAGCTCGGGCCGGAGGAAATCACGCGCGATATTCCTAATGTTGGCGAGGAATCCCTGGCGGACCTCGGCCCGGATGGTGTGATTCGTGTGGGTGCGGAAGTGAAACCCGGCGATATCCTAGTAGGCAAAATCACTCCGAAAAGTGAGACTGAACTGGCTCCGGAAGAACGCCTGCTGCGCGCCATCTTTGGTGAAAAGGCGGCAGACGTGAAGGACACCTCCCTCAAGGTGCCGAGTGGGACATACGGCATTGTGATGGACGTAAAGGTTTCTGCAAAGGAAGAAAAGCCCACCAGAGGAAGTTCCAAGAAGGGCGAGAAACAGGTTGCTGATGACCATAAGAGAAAGCTCGCCGATCTACAGGAGCAACTTACTGAGGCACTCTCCAACATCCTGTTGGGCGAAAAAATTCCACTTGATGTGGTGAACAACGAGACCGGCGAGATCATCATCCCTTCCAACCGTAAGATCACCAAGACGCTGTTGCGCAAGCTTGCAGCCGTTTACGATCGTATCGAAATAGATCCGTCGCCCATTCGCAACAAGATCAACGAGATTCTAGATGCATTTCGCAAGCGTTTCGACGATATGCAAATGGCGCATGATGAAGAGCTGCAACGCGTTGAGGCGGGGGACGACGTTGACCCCGGTTTGGTCAAGAACGTGAAGATTTATGTTGCTTCCAAGCGCAAGCTTTCGGTAGGGGACAAGATGGCCGGTCGCCACGGCAACAAGGGCGTGGTTGCCAAGATTGTTCCCGAGGAAGATATGCCGTACCTCAAGGACGGTACGCCGGTGGATATTTGTTTAAATCCGTTGGGTGTGCCCAGTCGAATGAATGTGGGTCAGCTTCTGGAAACACACTTGGGCTGGGCTGCAAAAATCCTGGGGTTACACTTCGCGACATCGGTGTTTGATGGCATCAGCGAGAAGGATATCCGAGATTACCTCAAGCAGGCAGGGCAGAGGCAAAAGGACGCCAATGAGCCACAGCTAGTCGGTGAAAACGGAAAGGCCTATCTCTATGACGGTCAAACCGGCGAGCGTTTCGATCAGGAAATTGTGGTCGGTTACATTTACATGCTCAAGCTCGGCCACTTGGTGGCAGATAAAATTCACGCTCGCGCTGTTGGTCCGTATAGTCTGGTTACCCAGCAGCCTCTCGGCGGCAAGGCACAGTACGGCGGTCAGCGGTTCGGTGAGATGGAGGTTTGGGCTATGGAAGCCTATGGCGCGGCATACACCCTGCAGGAATTGCTCACCGTAAAATCGGACGACGTGCAAGGGCGGACTCGTATTTACGAGAGTATCGTAAAGGGTGATAACACATTGGACGCTGGTATCCCCGAGTCGTTCAATGTGCTTGTGAAGGAAATGGAATCACTTGGCCTTGAAGTAAAAGTTGGCTACTCAAATCCCTCGGAGGATAGAGCCGAAACGGACGACACCCTTGCCGCCCTCGTCAGTTAACCATCTCATAATTTGAAAGGATTTAAAGAATGAACAGCACTAACGATTCAACCCGCGAATTGCTTGGACTGGAACGCGTGAATCTCGTGGACTACGTGCAAGTCTCTGTGGCTTCACCTGACACCGTCAAGCGTTGGTCCAAGGGCGAGGTGAAGAACCCGGAAACCATCAACTACCGCACCTTTAAGCCTGAAAAAGGTGGTCTTTTTTGTGAACGTATTTTCGGCCCAGTGAAGGATTGGGAATGCAGCTGCGGAAAGTATAAGCGAATCAAGTACAAGGGCGTCGTCTGTGACCGATGCGGTGTGGAGGTCTGCCTCGCTCGCGTCCGCCGCGAGCGGATGGGCCACATTGAGTTGTCGGTGCCTTGCTCACACATTTGGTTCTTCAAGTGCATGCCATCTCGTCTCGGCTTGATGCTGGACATGACCGGTCGCCATTTGGAGCGGGTGATTTACTATGAAGACTATCTTGTGATCGACCCGGGAGACACGCCGCTGGAGCAGAATCAACTCCTGAACGAAGCCGAGATGCGTGAGGCTGTGGAAACTTATGGCCCGAATGACACCAAGGAAGAGGGAGGGGCATTTATCGCCAAGATGGGAGCAGAAGCCGTGCGTGAAGCACTGGAGCGGATTGATCTAGATAAAGGCATTGAGGAGCTGCACGTGGCTATGACTAAGACGCGCAGTAAGCAAATCCGAAAGAAACTCGCCAAACGCATCAAGCTCTTTAACGGATTCAAGGAAACCAACGCGCGTCCGGAGTGGATGGTGCTGTCGGTGCTGCCGGTGATTCCTCCCGACTTGCGCCCCCTTGTGCCGTTGGAAGGTGGTCGTTTTGCAACGTCCGACTTGAATGATTTGTATCGGCGCGTGATTAATCGCAATAACCGCCTAAAAAATCTCATGCTGTTGAAAACTCCCGAGGTTATCATCCGTAATGAGAAACGTATGTTGCAGGAGGCGGTTGATGCGCTGTTTGATAATGGCCGTCATGGGCGCGCCGTGACCGGGGCAGGAAATCGATCACTCAAAAGTTTATCAGACATGCTCAAGGGCAAGGGTGGCCGTTTCCGCCAAAACCTGCTGGGAAAGCGGGTGGATTATTCTGGCCGTTCAGTGATCGTCATTGGTCCCGAACTGAAGCTTCATCAATGCGGGCTGCCCAAGAAGATGGCGCTCGTGCTCTTCGAGCCGTTTATTATTCGGCGCCTTAAGGAGCTCGGCTATGTGCACACGGTGCGCTCAGCAAAGAAACTGATTGAACGCCAAACTCCTGAGGTGTGGGATGTTTTGGAGGAGGTAACCCAGGGTCATCCGGTTTTACTGAACCGCGCTCCTACGCTGCACCGTCTTTCGGTTCAGGCCTTCGAGCCGGTGTTGATTGAAGGTGAGGCAATTCGTGTTCATCCGCTGGTTTGCACGGCATACAATGCGGACTTTGATGGCGACCAGATGGCCGTGCACTTGCCGCTATCGGTGGAGGCACAAATGGAAGCGCGCATGCTGATGCTCGCACCCAATAACATTTACAGTCCATCTAGCGGAAAGCCGGTCATGACCCCGACGCAGGACATCACATTGGGTTGCTTTTATCTGACTGCAAACCCACGCCAAAAGCATTCTAAAAAGGGTAAGAATGAAAAACGTCTGCCGTTGTTCGCGAGTATGGAAGAGGTGTTTTTTGCTTTGGATGAGGAGGATATCGATCACCATACAATGATTCGTTACGCCAATCCGGATCGGGGCAGAGAAACTGTGTATGGTGACAGCGAGGCGGTTGTGATCGAAACCACTGCTGGCCGCGTGGTGTTCAGTGAGATTTGGCCCGAGGAGCTTGGTTTCCCAAACTTTGAAGTGGCCAAGGGTGAAATCGGTGATTTGATCGGCAATTCTTACAAGCATGCTGGCCAAAAGAAGACTGTAGTGACTCTTGACAAGCTCAAGAAGCTTGGTTTCACGGAAGCGACCAAGGCGGGAGTTTCCATTGGAATCGACGACATGATCATTCCCCCCGAAAAGAATCAGGAAATTAAGGCTGCTGAAAAGAAGATTGACGATGTGGAAAAGCAATACCGCAGGGGGGTGATTACTCCGGGCGAGCGTTACAACAAGATTATTGATATCTGGACGCAGGCGACTGACGAAATCTCCAACGTGATGCTTAATACGCTTGAGAACAATCAGGGTAAGGACGAATTCAACCCTGTCGCGCTCATGGTGGATTCCGGCGCGCGGGGCAACCGCCAACAGGTGCGTCAGCTTGCCGGTGTGCGTGGTTTGATGGCTAAGCCAAGCGGCGACATTATTGAGAAACCAATTTTATCAAACTTTCGTGAAGGGTTGACGGTGCTGGAGTATTTTATCTCTACGCACGGCGCCCGTAAGGGGCTGGCAGATACCGCGCTCAAGACGGCCGATTCTGGCTATATGACTCGCAAGCTGGTGGATGTGGCCCAGGACGTTATCATCCGGGAAAACGATTGTGGTACGACCAACGGCATTTGGCTGGAGGCGATTTACGAAGGCGAGGAGGAAGTGGTGCATTTGGCTGCCCGGCTGGTGGGGCGTCATGCCTGTGATGATATTCTCAATCCGATCAACCCCGATGAGAAACTGGTAGAAGCGGGGAAGGAAATTTTTGAAGACGCTGCGCAGAAAATTGAGGATGTGGGTTTTGACAGAATAAAGGTGCGCTCGGTGCTCACTTGCGAGATTCGCAATGGCGTTTGTGCCAGTTGTTATGGTCGCAACCTTGCTACCGGCTTGCCCGCCGGGCACGGTGAGGCTGTGGGCATTATTGCCGCGCAGTCTATTGGAGAGCCTGGCACGCAACTCACGATGCGCACTTTCCATATTGGTGGAACAGCTTCAGCGGTGTTCAAACAGCCGGAGATCAAGGCCAAAGAAGGTGGGGTGGTGAAGTATAAGGGGCTGCGTGTTGTGGATTTGAATGATGGTAGTCATATTGTTTTGAACAAAAATGGGCGGGTCTCAATCCATGATTCAAAAACTGACAAGGAGTTGGAGGATTATGATATCCCGATCGGGGCCGTGATTGCCATCGAGGATGGAGATAAGGTGAGAAAGGGTGGAACCTTTGTGCAATGGGATCCATACAACGTTCCGATTCTCTCTGAGAAAGCCGGTAAAATTCGTTTTCACGATATCATTGCCGGTGTGACGATGGAAGAGGAAGTGGATCCGACCACCGGACAGGACTCGAAAGTGATCATTGAGCACAAGGAAGATTTGCATCCGCAGATTGTTGTGGAAGACAAGACTGGTCATGCGGTGGCGAACTACCCGATCCCCTCCGGTGCCCATGTGCAAGTGGATGAGAATGATAAAATTGACTCCGGTACGTTGCTTGCCAAGACACCGCGTAAGACTTCCAAGACAAAAGATATCACTGGAGGGTTGCCGCGTGTGTCCGAGCTCTTTGAGGCGCGCCAACCGAAAGACGCTGCGGAGATTGCAAAGATTGATGGCGTGCTAGATTTCGGTCCCATCGTCCGTGGCAAGCGTTCGGTTATTGTTCGTGATGAGGAAACGGGCGATGAAGAAGAGCACCTTGTGGCGATTGGCAAGCATTGTATCGTTTTCAAGGGCGACCGGGTGAAGAAGGGGCAGCAGTTGACTGAAGGCCCGATTTTGCCGCACGATATTCTGGAGATTCTTGGGGCACAGGAACTGCAGGCCTTTCTCGTGAACGAGGTTCAGGAAGTGTATCGACTGCAGGGTGTAACGATCAGCGATAAGCATATTGAGATGATCGTGCGCCAAATGCTTCGCAAGGTGCGTGTTACAGAATCGGGCGACACCACCTTCCTTTGGGGCGAGCAGATCGATAAAGTTGCTTTCGAAATTGAAAACGAACGCGTGGAGGCCATGGGAGGGCAACCTGCTGAGGCGAGTCCGGTACTGCTCGGTATCACCAAGGCTTCCATTGAGACGGAGAGCTTCCTTTCCGCTGCGTCTTTTCAGGACACCACGCGTGTGCTCACCGAGGCAGCTACATTAGGTAAACGCGATCAATTACGTGGGTTTAAGGAGAACGTGATTATGGGTCATATTATCCCCGCCGGCACTGGTTTCGATGGTCACCGTAATCTGGAACTCAAGCCGCAGGTGGATCCCGTTGAGGTGGATGAATCCCCTAATCTGTTGCTGGAGGAGAGCGAACCCCTGGTTGGTTAGCAATTTTTTAGGAAGAGTAAAATCGGCTTCTGAAATAAATTGCATAAAAGCAATAAAACTTATTGCACTGAGGGAAACCTTTGCTATTATCCCGCCCCCGATTGCCAAAATGCAGCGAGGAATGTGTTTTTTGTAAGGTATTGTTAGACAAATGCCAACCGTAAACCAGTTGATTCGTAAGGGACGGAAAAAGACAAAGGAGAAATCTGCTTCTCCGGCGTTACAGAACTGTCCCTTTCGTCAGGGCGTGTGCCTGCAGGTGTACACCCGGACGCCGAAGAAGCCGAACTCCGCTATGCGAAAGGTTGCTAAAGTGCGCCTCACCAACGGCTTTGAGGTCATCGCCTATATCCCGGATGAAGGCCACAGCCTGCAGGAACACAGCATCGTGCTCATTCGAGGTGGACGTGTGAAAGATTTACCCGGCGTGCGCTACCATGTGGTGCGGGGTCAGCGCGATGCCGTCGGTGTGGAGAATCGCCGAGTCAGTCGTTCCAAGTACGGAGTGAAACGCCCGAAGGCCGTGAAGAAATAGTGGGGTTTAATTTTTATGTCACGAAGACGCAGAGCCATTAAGCGAGAGATACATCCGGATGCCAAGTTTGGCAGTCGACTGGTGGGTCGCTTGATGAACATCGTGATGGAACGTGGCAAGCATAGCCTCGCACAGCGCATCGTTTATGGTGCGTTTGAACAGATGGAAGAGAAACAGGGCGGGCACGCCTTGGAGATTCTCGAGCGAGCCGTGGAAAACGCTAAACCTCGCTTGGAGGTGAAAAGTCGACGTGTGGGAGGGGCCACCTATCAGGTGCCACTGGAAGTTTCCGGCGATCGCTCCGAGGCATTGGCGCTACGTTGGATTGTCGGATTTGCCAAGTCCCGTAAGGGCACGCCTATGCGTAGGGCTTTGGCGAGAGAAATTCTCGAGGCGTACGAGGGAGAGGGGGGAACCATCCGTAAGCGCGATGATATGCACCGGATGGCACAGGCCAACAAGGCTTTTGCCCATTTCCGTTGGTAAAATATTTTGACAAGGAATTGCCCCGAGCGATGTGCATCTCGGGGCGTTTTTAGTCCACGTATATATAGGTGTAATTAATTAGTGAAGTAATGGAAACAGTGATAGAAAGAGATACTAGCTATTTGAACTCGCCGGACCGCGAGTATACGCTGGAGCGTACCCGTAATATCGGAATTGCCGCGCACATTGATGCGGGCAAAACGACGACCACGGAGCGCATTCTTTTTTACACCGGACTTTGCCACAAAATTGGTGAGGTTCACGATGGCAATACGGTTACTGACTGGATGGAGCAGGAGCGTGAACGAGGGATCACCATCACTTCAGCGGCGACCACTTGCTTTTGGAACCAGACTGTCGATGGCACTGAAAAGCTTTGGTCAAATATCGAGCATCGAATTAATATCATTGATACGCCCGGCCACGTGGATTTTACGGCGGAAGTAGAGCGATCAATGCGTGTACTGGATGGTGCGGTTGCGGTTTTTTGTGGAGTGGCGGGTGTGCAGCCGCAGTCGGAAACAGTTTGGCGGCAGGCCACCAAGTACGGTGTGCCGCGCATTGCGTTTGTCAATAAGATGGACCGTACAGGTGCGAATTTTGCCAATGTGGTCAGTGAGATGCGTGAGAAACTTGGTGCACCGGCGCATCCTGTGGGTATTCCAATTGGTTCGGAGGAAGAGTTGATTGGCTTGATTGATGTGGTGAACCAGAAGGCATTGATTTACGATAAGACTGATGAGCTTGGTTCCAAGATCAATGTTGAGGAGATTCCAGATGAACTGAAATTGGAGGCTGAAACGGCGCTTGAGGAACTGGTAGAAGCGGTGGGGGATTTAGACGATCAGGTAATGGGAATGCTGTTGAATGATGAGCCGGTGGATGCGGTGACTCTCAAACAGGCAATCCGTCGACTCACAATTGCCAATGAATTTGTGCCGGTTCTTGGTGGGTCCGCCTACAAAAATAAGGGTGTGCAACCAATGGTGGATGCTGTGGTGGATTACCTGCCCTCTCCACTTGATGTGGAAACAGCACAAGGGGCTGATCGTGAGAATTCCTCCATCATGACGGAATTGCCGGCCAATGATAATGCCCCATTCTGTTCTCTGGCGTTCAAGCTTTGGACTGACCCGTTTGCAGGGAAGCTCGTTTTCTTTCGTGTGTACAGCGGCCAGATCAGCAAAGGGGATATTATATACAATCCGCGCACTCGCAGAAAGGAACGAGTGAATCGGATCATGATGATTCAGGCCGACCAGCATAAGAATGTAAAAACAGTCTACGCAGGCGATATCGCCGCGTTGGTTGGTATTCGAAACATTACCACTGGTGACACACTTTGTTCGCCGGATTTGGACGTTTGCCTTGAGCCACCGACCTTTCCTGAGCCTGTAATTACCATGGCTATCGAGCCGAACACGGAGGCCGATAAGGAAAAAATGAGCGAAGGTTTACAACGGCTTTCCGAGGAAGATCCGACTTTTAGGTGCTATTCGGATAAGGAAACCAGTCAGTTATTAATCGCTGGCATGGGTGAGCTGCATTTGGAAATTATTAGGGATCGGCTGTTTCGAGAGTTCAACGTGAAGGCGCAGGCTGGCGCGCCGCAAATCGCTTACCGTGAGACAATTACCAAATCTTCCGAAGGTCGCGGATTATTTAAGAAACAAACTGGTGGTCGTGGCCAGTACGGAGAAGCCCTCATCACCTTGGAGCCTAACGTAAAGGGCGGGGGTGTTGAGATTGAAAATAAGATCGTGGGCGGAGTTATTCCCAAGGAGTACATTCCTGCGGTGCAAAAAGGTATCGAGGAAACCATCCGAAGCGGTGTGTTGGCCGGTTATGAGATGATTGACCTGAAGATCGCCATTGTGGATGGATCCTATCACGAAGTGGATTCCAGCGAGGTGGCTTTCAAGATGGCGGGCATTTTAGCTTTCAAGAATGCCGTCTCCAAGGCGAAAGCTATTCTTCTGGAGCCGATGATGAAGGTGGAAGTTACCACTCCCAATGATTACCAGGGTGACCTTATTGGTGATATGAACCGTCGTCGTGGTGAGGTGCAGGGCATCGACTCCAAACCGTCCGGCACGGTGTTGCGCGCCAAGATTCCCTTAGCCTCAATGTTCGGGTACGCTACCGATATCCGTACTCTTTCTCAGGGGCGTGCTTCCTATTCGATGGAGCCGGATACCTTTGAACCAGTGCCGCAAAGCATTGCAGAGGAAATCCTCGACAAGTCTGGGAAAATTTAGAGTAACACATCATGGCTACACCCAATCAACATTTTCGAATCCGCCTCAAGAGCTATGATCATCGTGTGCTGGATAGCTCCTCCATCGAGATCGTGGAGACCGTGAAGCGAACTGGTAGCCGAGTGGCCGGCCCCATCCCGCTGCCCACCCGACGTGAGCGGTTTACCATGACGCGGTCACCGCACGTGGACAAGAAAAGTCAGGAAACATTTGAGCAGCGCACGCATAAGCGCCTCATTGATATTTTGCAGCCAACCGCAGCGACTGTGGATGAATTGAAAAAACTGAGTCTGCCGGCGGGAGTGGAAATCGACATTAAGATAATTTCGGCATCATGATTGGGTTGATAGGAAAGAAACTGGGCCAAACCCGTGTATACGACGCAGGTGGTAATGCGGTGTGTGTTACTGTTGTGCACGCTGGGCCCAATCGTGTGATCCAGCAAAAAACAACCGAAAGCGAGGACGGCTACAATGCGGTGCAACTCGGATACGACGATCAAGCCAAGGAATCTCGTATGAGTAAATCTTTGCGGGGACATTTCAAGAAACAGGGTAGTGCACTTACCAAGTTGGTTATGGAGTTTCGTGATTTTCCGGTTGAAGCAATTGAAGATGGCAACGTTCCAGTGACGATTTTTGAATCGGGTGATTTTGTGGATGTGATTGCCAAGACCAAGGGTCGCGGTTTTCAGGGTGTTGTGAAACGCTGGAATTTTGGTGGTGGCCCCAAGACGCACGGCCAAAAGGGATTTTTCCGCCGCCCCGGCGGTATCGGTGCCTGTGCTACGCCCGGTTGGGTGGTGAAGGGCAAGAAGATGCCCGGGCACATGGGGCAGAAAAGGCGCACGGTGCAGAATCTGGAAGTTGTCCAAGTGCGCGAAGAGGAAAATGTGCTCCTTATCAAAGGAGCAATTCCTGGATCCAAAGGCGATTACGTGGTGATTCGCGAAGCGAAGAAACGACCGAAGGCAGCCAAGTAAGTACCAAAACAAACCCGATGGAACTCGAAGTAAAGACACTTTCAGGTAGCGACGCGGGCAAGCAGGCCGTCGGTTTTGATTTCGTTCAGGAGAACAAGGGCAATCAGGCCGTTCACGACACTGTGGTCGCTTATCTGGCTGCCCAGCGCACCGGCACCGCCAAGACTAAGGATCGTGGAGAAGTGAGCGGTACTGGTAAGAAACCTTGGCGACAGAAAGGCACTGGTCGCGCCCGTACCGGTTCGCGTCGGACCAATATTTTTACCGGTGGCGGAGTAACGCATGGCCCTCGGCCACGTGATTTTTCCAAAAAGGTTAATGCCAAAACTCGGCAGCTTGCGTTGCGAAAAGCCCTGAGCGAGCGCATTAAAGATGGCGAGGTTGTTCTGGTGGATAGTTTAAAATTAAAGACGCATAAGACTAAGGAACTCAGGAGCCACATTCTCTCATTGAAACCCGAGAATGCTGAGACCGTTCTTCTTGTGGGCAATGAGCAAAATGACAACCTTGCCCTTGCAGCGCGGAATCTTCCCCTATTGAATCTTGCTCAGGCGGATACTTTAAACACCTATCAGGTGTTGTGGCCTGACGTCGTTATTCTTTCAAGGGAAGCTCTGGAAACAGTGGTCGCGCGGTTGAACAGGAAATAGGTATGAACTCTTTCACCATTATCAGAGGTCTGCATGACTCAGAGAAGACACAACAGCAAAAGAATCTTTTCACCTTGAAGCGCACCAAGGGCATGAAGGAGGACGTCGCCAAGAAATACACATTGCGCGTTGATGTGCGGGCAAATAAGAACCAGATACGCAAGGCCGTTGAAGAGTTGTTTCCAAAGGTGAAAGTAGAAGCTGTTAATACCCTGCGCCAGCACGGCAAAGCAAGACGTGCCCGAACTCGCATGGCTGGTAGCACTAGTGAATGGAAAAAAGCGGTAGTGACCCTCAAGGAGGGTGAGATCGAATTGCTGTAAGGAGAATTCAAAATGCCCATTCGATCCTACAAGCCCGTAACACCCTCAATGCGCTATATTAAGCGTTCGACATTTGAGGAGATCACAAAAGCCAAACCGGAAAAATCGCTTGTCAAGACCAAGAAAAAAACCGGCGGTCGCAATAGTGATGGGCGCATTACCATGCGCGGTATCGGTGGCGGTGCTAAGCAGAGAATTAGAAATGTCGATTTTCGGCGGCGGTTTGCCCGTGAAAAATACGGTTCGGATGTCACGGTGGAAGCAAAGGTAGTTGCTATTGAATACGACCCTATTCGATCCGCACGTATAGCTTTGGTGGAATATGCCGATGGTGAAAAGCGTTACGTTCTCGCGGCCAAGGGGATTGGCGTGGGCAGCAAGATTTTTAGCGGCCTCAATGCCGAGCCGGAGGTTGGCAATGCGCTTCCGTTGGGCAAGGTTCCTCCCGGCACCTCCATTCATAATGTTGAACTGACGCAAGGCAAAGGGGGGCAGATTGTTCGCGCGGCCGGCACCTCTGCCACGCTGATGGCAGTGGATAAGGAATATGTTCAGATTAAATTGCCCTCAGGCGAAATTCGACGGATTAAGGCTGCTTGCTGGGCCACCGTGGGTGTGGTGGGTAATGCCGACCATGAGAAGCAAGTGATTGGGAAAGCAGGCAATACACGTCATCGCGGTCGCCGTGGCATCACCCGTGCCGTGGCGAAAAATCCTGTGGATCACCCGATGGGAGGGGGTGAGGCCAAGACATCCGGTGGGGGCCATCCGGTTACTCCTTGGGGTGTGATCACCAAGGGTTACAAGACCCGCAGTAAAAAGAAGTATTCCAATAAATTTATCCTCGTTCGCCGTGATGGTCGACCGATGAAACGCAAGTAAAACTCACGATGGCACGTTCACTTAAAAAAGGATACTATACGAATGCGAAGCTGCTTCTGAAAGTGGCTAGGTTAAAGGAGTCGGGTTCTAGCAAGCCGATTAAGACTTGGTCGCGCCGTTCAACGATTCAACCGGATTTCGTTGGCCACACTTTTAACGTGCACAATGGCAAAGCGTTTTTGCCGGTGTTCGTCACGGAAAATATGGTGGGCCATAAGCTCGGCGAGTTTTCGCCTACACGCATTTTCAGAGGGCATAGTGCCCATGTGAAACGAGAAGTCACCAAGTAACATGAAGGTTACCTCCATCGCCAGAAATGTCCGGATGTCGCCAAAGAAGGTGCGTGAAGTTACGCGCCAAATACAAGGCATGCCTATTGCCGATGCACAGGCTGTTCTTTCAGCCATCCCGCGAAAATCCGCTCGATTGGTTGCCAAGACCCTCAAGACTGCCATCGCGGATGCCGAACATATTCGGTCGGAGTGGAGTGAGGGTGATGTGCAAAACCGCGTGGCTGAAATCAGGCAGGACATCGAGAATCATACGAAGGAGGATGGCAAGCTGCATCGTAAGTATCGGCATCTTCCGGGTAAGCTGGCTCGCCTCGAATCATACATCGACTCCGATCACAAATTGGCCGAGGAGAAGTTGACTGTTCAGGAAGCGATCGTGGGTGCGGCCACGCCGTTGCGACGTTGGAAAACACGTGCCCGGGGTGGCGGCTCACCGATCATTAAGCGGACCAGTCACATTCGCATCACTCTTTCCGACGATTAAAAACTATGGGACAAAAGACAAATCCAATCGGGCTTCGCACGGCAGTTACCAAGGAGTGGGCATCCAAGTGGTATGCCGAAAAGAAATATTTTGCTGACTTTTTGGCCGAAGACCGTGCCATTCGCGGGTTGCTTAAGAGCAAGCTCACCGGGGCTGCCGTGACCAAGATTTTAATAGAGCGCGCCGTACAACGCGTACGCATCAAGATTCTTACCGCACGCCCTGGCGTGGTCATCGGGCGGCGTGGAGCAGAGATTGACAAGATCAAGGAACAACTTTCCAGGATGACTGGCAAGGAAATCTACGTGGATATTCAGGAGATTCGCGTGCCCGAAATTGACGCCCAGCTTGTGGCAGAAAACGTGGCTATGCAGCTTGAGCGACGTATCGCCTTCCGTCGCGCCATGAAAAGGGCCGTGCAAACGGCCATGGACTTTGGAGCAGAGGGTATTCGTGTCCGTTGTGCCGGTCGTCTCGGGGGGTCAGAAATTGCCCGCGTGGAACAGTACCTTGAGGGCCGCGTTCCGCTGCACACTCTACGGGCGAACATTGATTACGGTTTTACGGAAGCCAAAACCAAAGCGGGGCTCCTGGGCATCAAGTGTTGGGTTTGCACTGGTGAGAATAAACCTTCCAAGAATCAGGGCGATGAGATAACTGGAGCAGGTGCTCCAATCAGTAGTTGATTATACAGTAACGATTTACAATGGCCGCTCAAATCCCAGCTCGAGTTAAGTTTCGTAAAATGCACCGTGGCAGCCGTGCCGGAGTTGCATGGAAAGGCTGTAATGTATCTTTCGGCGAATATGGGCTGCAAGCACTCGACCGTGCGTGGATTACCACCCGGCAGATTGAGGCTTGCCGTCAAACCATCACCCGCAAGATGAAGCGTCGAGGCAAGGTTTGGATCAGAATTTTTCCGCACAAATCCTACACCAAGAAACCGTTGGAAGTTCGGATGGGTAAGGGCAAGGCAAATGTCGAGGGCTGGGTGGCAGTCGTGCGCCCGGCTACTATGCTCTTTGAAGTTGGCGGAGTAAGTGAAGGGCTCGCCAAGGAAGCCCTTGCTTTGGCCGCGGCCAAGCTCCCCATCCCGACACGATTAATCAAGCGCTAGCCATGAAGATTGGAGAAATAAATGAAATGCCAGTTGTAGAATTGCAGGCCAAGAGCCGTGACCTGCGCGTGGAATTGTTCAACCTAAACCTCCAAAAATCCATAGGTACCCTTGAAAAGCCACACCGTATCAGCCAAGTTCGTAAGGACATTGCCCGGGTGGAAACAGTTTTGACCAAAACCAAAAAGCAGGCACCCTAAGTTAGCAAATTTTACATTGCATGATGAGCGAGAACAAAATACAGGAAAAACACCGCAAGCAACGTCAGGGTGAAGTGATATCCGATAAGGGGGATAAGACCATCGTTGTGCAGGTGAAACGTCGAGTCCGCCATCCACTCTACAAAAAGGTGATCTCCCATTATAAGAAATTTTACGCACACGATCCAGAGAACGCTGCCAAAGTAGGCGATGAAGTGCGAATTCAGGAGTGCAAGCCT
>CAZTTU010000013.1:0-34471 GCA_964616045.1 uncultured Verrucomicrobiota bacterium
ATTCGGCCGGATTCACGGCATAATTTTCGCTTTGCTTGGAATGAGCCTATCGCTATTTTACGCCCTGCGGCTGTCCCGTGGTGTAATGGTAGCACAGATGGTTTTGGTCCATCCAGTCGGGGTTCGAACCCCTGCGGGACAACCATTCTTCCGCGTATTCGTGGCACTTAATCCTCGCTGAAGAGGAACTCCAAATCCGTCTTGTCCAAACTCTTGGCAAAGCCTTTTTCGCCGAGCACGTCTGAAATGGTCTGTTGCTTGCTTTGCTGGAGGTTCCAGATTTTTTCTTCAACTGTTCCGGGGGCAATGAGTTTGTATGCATTCACCGTCTTGGTCTGGCCTATGCGGTGTGTTCGATCAATGGCTTGTGCTTCAACAGCCGGGTTCCACCACGGGTCATAGAGTACCACGTAGCTTGCTGTGGTGAGGTTGAGGCCTGTACCTGCTGCACGTAGGCTGAGCAGGAATACGCCTGCACCTTCGGAGTCTTGGAAGGCATTCACCATATCTTGACGATTCTTTGTTTCGCCCGTGAGCATGTGCGTGGGGATCTCACGGGTGCCACAGTCTTTCTCAAGGATTTTCAGCATCTGCACAAACTGACTAAACACCAGCACTTTTTCGCCTTGGGCTACGAGAGGCTCAAGTAGGTCGAAGAGTGCCTCGGTCTTGCCAGAGAGCGAGGCGTTGCCAACAAGAGAAGGGTGGCAGCATATTTGGCGTAGCCGCGTGAGGGCGGCGAGAACCTGCATGCGGCTCTTGGCCATGCCCTTGGTCTGAATGGTTTCCATGACCGTATCGCGGCTGCGGCGCAGTTCGGCAAGGTAGAGTTTACGTTGGTCCTTTCCAAGTTTGCAGTCGTGGCGTTGCTCTATGCGTTCGGGTAAATCTTTGGCTACTTGCTTCTTCACTCGGCGCAGCAGGATGGGGCGCAGTCGTGCTGAAAGGCGCTTGCGCGCAATACGGCGGTTGGCCACAGCCTCTTCGCTGTCACCTCCACCTGGATCATAAGCCTCGTGGAAATGTTTTTCATCACCGAGATAATTAGGCTGCACGAAATCCGTAATGCTCCAGAGATCAAGCAGCCGATTCTCCAGCGGAGTGCCAGTCAGCGCCAGGCGTGTCTTGCACTTAAGCTGTTTCACCGATTGCGTGACCTGTGCACCGGGATTTTTAATGAACTGTGCCTCATCAAGAATAATAGCGTTAAATCTGTAATTTTGAAGATCCTCTAGATCGCGCCGCAGCAATGAGTAGTTTGTTACAATTATGTCGTGGTCGGGAATGCCCTTTCGCTTGCGATGGCGCGCGTTGCCGCTCTCGAGCACGAGTACGGACATGTCCGGTGTGAATTTTTCCGATTCCCGGCGCCAGTTGTGCATCACCGAGGCGGGGCAAATCACTAGAGAAGGGTTGGATTTCCCACGCTTCTTTAGTTGCTTGAGCCAAGCGAGATAAATGAGAGTCTGGAGCGTTTTGCCTAGACCCATGTCGTCCGCCAAAATACCGCCCAGACCCATACCGTGCAGGTGGCACAGGAAATCAAACCCTTCCTGCTGATATGGCCGTAGCTCAGCGTCGAGACCCTTGGGTAAATCACGCGTGGAGATGCCTTCAAATTGCTTGATGCGATCGCGAAGTTTCTGCGCCTTTTTACTATCGCCAAACTGAGTAAGCGATTCGTCGCCAAGATGTGCGGCTTGTTCCAAGGCTATCTTTTGTGTGCCTGGCTCAAGGCCTTCAAGACCGAGATCTGCCATCGTCTCTTGTGCTTTTTGTGTGGCCTCCACATCCAGTTCCACCCAGCCCTTAGTTGGCAATTTCACGAAGCGACCGGTCGCCTGCGCAAGGCTTTCTAGATCGCGTTTGGTGAGCTTCATCCCTTCCTCTTCCCATTCTGCGGAGACGGACAACCAATCGATACCGCTCCCTTTCACGATGAGCTTGGGTTTCAGACGCTTTGGTTTTAGGTAAAGACGTTGGAAGGCGTCGTTGCCAAGGAATTCCGCCTCCTGCGGGCGCTCGTGCCACACGCAGGCGAGTACATTGAGAAAATTTTCATTGGCATCGCCCACCCACAAGCCGGGCTCAGGGGTGAACCAATCAAGTTTCCGCAGCCATTGACTGGCAGCTTCCAGACGTGGGTCCTCCAAAACCTGCGGTTTGGCAGGTCGTTTCTTGCCCTTGTTCTCCACTTGCCACTCATGGCCGTTCCATTCCCAAAGGCTGTCATCGTTTTCGCTCTTAGCTTGCAGTCTCAGTTCCAGCCGGTCGCCGTGCAGCTCAAACATGAAAAACGGCTTGGCTTTATGTGTTTCGCAAAGCGAATCCCAATCTACTCCGTCCGCATCATGTGCACGTCGCAACTCAGTAATGAAACGAGTACTTAGCCGGTTGATCGGTGCGCGTGGATTGGAGACCCACTTGCTAAGTAGGGAGGCAGGCGGGCTGTTGCGGAGGAAATAGAAATCGTTTTCCACCAGCACTATCGTCGGTCGCCCGGCAAAGAAAATCAGATCGGTCAGCGGCATCTCACGGCCATCGGGCAAGCGGAGTACATGGGTGAAGGCCAGTTCTGAGGTGCCGTTTTTCAGCGTGGGCACCATCTCCACGAGTTGGCCGTGGAAGCCGTAGTGAGGAGCGTCTATAGCAGGCTGCAGGCGCGATTCACCGCCCCAATGCGCAATCCATTGGAGAAGTTTTTGGCCGGTCAGGATGAGATCCTCTTCTCCGTTCACATCTTCAGCAAAACATTCGGTGACCCACTCGATAAATTCCCAGTCGCTGGCCGGAAAAAGCTCCTGCTCATGTGCAGCGCGAACTGTGAGATCCATCAGGTTTTCAAGGGATTTCTTGCGATCGCCGGTGCGAGGTCGGCGCACGATGAATTCCACTTTTATTGTTTTCAGGCTGGAATCGGCATCTTCGGGGATCGGCGTGGCCACGGCTTGGATGGATGCGCGTGGGGCATCAAGATGATTAGCAGCCGGGGGGAACATCCAGTTTTCCAACTCGGTAAAAACAGCACGTTCTCGTTCGGCTTCCTCAATTTCGTTGAAGCGCTTGAGATTCGCATGCCGTGAAAGCTCTGCGGGCATTTGGCGACCGGTACGAAGAAACACTACCGCAAGAGCTTCAAGGCGTTTCTTGCCCTTAACCTTAGCTACATCCTCCCACCATTCGTCTCCAGGAAAATCCTTACGGCTGAGCTTGAGTTTGGTGAAGTAATCTTCCAGTAGGAGCCATGAGCGCTGCTCATCCTTACAGGTGGAGAATATATGTAGCAAATCCTCGCGTTCACCCACATCCTCGCGGGTATCTGAAAGCTCCCGGCGCAAGTCAGCGAGCATGCCGTACGCGTCCTCCAGCGCCGTGGCATGGGCGTCATATTTCATGGCCGCGCCGCTCTTGGGCGCGGGTTTCTTTGTTCCTTTCTTACCTCGGGGCATACAAATAAATTCTCAGTAAACGGAAACTCTATCCATGGCAAACTGGCGTTTACCCGTCAACATGAAATTAATTTTTTTTGGCTCTCTCGATCAGGAGAAAGGAGAAAAGTGCTTGACGCGGGTGGAAAATAAACAACGAGCCCCTGGGAATTCCCGGATAAATCCTATCCGCCAATCAGCCCTGGCATTAGCAAGTGCATGGGAGAAACTTGGTGATCCACTTTGACCCCAGTGCAGCCTGTACCCACTGCCGCCAAGGTGATCGTCAACAACAGAAGTTTGAACACGCTCCTCAGCACGGGCTAATTATAGAATGCATTTTGGTGAACGCAATATCTGTGTTGCGTAGTTGCTCTCAGAAAGAAATAAGAGAGTGAATAACGTTTCATTGAATGCAGAGAATTAGGGAATAGAATCCCCGTCGGTGAGAATGACAAGGAGGCTCGCCATCCATACATTGCTGGCTATTGGTGTCTGTGTTGCGTCCGTTGGATGCAAAAGCATCCGTCGCGTTGTTGGGTCGTCGAAAGACCCAAAGCAGCAACCGAGCGTGCTGCAGCCGGCTATTGACCGGGCACCATTAACGAAGCCCGGTGAAACGGTGCAGCAACCAAAGCCTTCCGGCGGGCAAGGCAAGGTGATGCTGGTAGATAGGGAACTTGGATTTATTGTGGTTGATTTTACCTTCTCACAATTGCCGCCTGCTGAGCAGAGGTATTACGTATATCGAGGCAACCAGCAGGTGGGGGAGATCATCACCACCGGACAGGTTGACGAGACTTTTCTTGTAGCCGATATCAACAAGGGGGACATCCGTGCGGGCGACCTAGTTCGCCCCGAATGACGGATGGGTGGAGAAGGGCCCTGAGGGATACCTTGGGGCCCTTTTTTTGAACCCGGAAGAATTATTGATCTGCTGCCGGTTCCGGCTCAGCCGTCATCGGCTGCTTTTTGTAGGGGGAGTGTAGGTTGAAATAAATGCCACACATTGGCTTATCCTCCCCATCCATCTGACTGAGGATGATCGTCAATTGATTATCCAGTGCGATTCCGTGCCGCATGCCCTCTCCGCGCGTTTCATACGCACGAATGGCTTTTGCCAGTAAGCTCTCCAAGGATGCCTGACAGTCCTCTGGCGATTTATCGAGGCACACCACATAATGATCGAAAGCCTTCACGGCTGCCTCGATTTCCTCGGTGAACATGTCCGGTGTCAACTCCATGGAGGCGCAGAGTAAAGCACAGGCAGTAGTTTTATGCACTCCCAAACTCACCCCTGTCCGAACTATTAATCAGTGGGTTTTGTCATAGACTTCGTTCACTCAATCATGGTTTCGTCCCTGAGGAGCATGGACGCAAACGACGATCAATCTCGGTTGGATGAACCTCGGGATGGGGCAAGTCAGGATTCAATCAATCAGCCCGAGATTGAATCTCAAGCGGCCCTCAGCGAAGAGGCGCCTTCGGACCCGCTGTCGGCTTTGAAAGTTTCGAGAGGATTAGGGGTGGCTTCAGTATGCTTTCTATTGTTAACCCTACTACTATGGACAGTGAGCAGCGGGGTTGGGGTATGGGCAGAACTCAAACTGAGCGATGCGTTAGAACCTGGTGAGATATTCGAAACGCGCCGTTTCTGGAATATGATCATTATCCCTCTTGGTACATTGAGTTGGACTGCTGCAAGCATTTGTCTGGTCTGTGCCGATCGCTCCTACATTGGTAAGGGTTTACTAGGCCTTTTATTGGGTTGTCTCGTATTGCGGCTACTATTTCAAGTAGTTCGGTATCTTTTCGGTTTTCCCTTGCAGGAGTGGTTAATCGAAAATTTTGATAATGTGGGGTTTATCTATTGGTTGTTTTTTGCGGCATCTTGGTTGTTGGGTTGTTTATGGACCGGCTTGCTGATGATCCGAAGGAAGAATGGTTACCGTATTGTATTACTGTTGAGCCTATTGGTTTCTTCACTTTGGTCGATAATCGTTTTGGCCGCTTGGGGGACAGAGGTTCTTCCTGATTTTCTGCAGGATTTAATTGGATTTATGAGACCAGTTCGAGAGTGGTGGAGGGACGACGGTGTATTGCGTGCGTTGATGTTTTGGCTCTGTGGAACATTGGTTCCCATGATCGCTTGGTTGACACTGGCCGCTCCTTTGGTTTTCGGTAAATCCACCCGGCCTGAACCTGAAAATTAAATGAACCAAACCAATCCAGAATCTCCGAGTCGCTTAGAGGGCGAGCCTGCCCTATCACAGTCGGGTCCTGCCCCTGTTCCGGCATTGGGCAACCTCCATATGATTTTAGCGATCTTGGCCACCCTTTGTTTCCTGCTCCATGGGTTGGGTGATGCGGTGGAATGGACAATCATTATGGATGATTCCGGAGTGGAAATGACGGAAGAGACGGAAGAATCCTCCAGCATGGAGGAGGCTGGTAGTACAGAAATTGGTGATGCGGTAAAACAAGAGGAAAAACAAGAGGAATACGAATCGGCAGAACCGGAGGTATACGAGTCGGCCTTGCCGCCGGTATGGATGGGGGCACTGATGGCTGTCATATTCCCGATGGGCTTGCTGTTGGCCTTTGCTGCCGAATGGTCGATTCAAAAAACCTTGTGGAAAGTGGGGGTGATCATTTTCTGCCTGATCGAGTCGGTTCTTGGCGTGGGCTATTTTCTGTTTTTTTACGAGGTTGCCGGATTGGAATCCACAGGTCTGTTATTTGGGCTATTGTATCTGGGCTGGAATGCAAACCGGATTCTGCTCTTATTAATGTGGAATACAACTCGCAAACTCGGATGGCTGTTGCCTGGCCTTGCTTTGGGGCTGTTCTTTTCTATTGCCGCGCTCTTGGATGTTGTTACCTACATATTTGTCGAGCCGAGTTCATATGGCTTCGGATTTTTGGAGGGCACCTTTGTTCAGAATATTAGTATGAAGCTGAGCGAAATGGGCGATTTGGGAATGTACGCTTGGCTTGGTGCCAAGTTTTTTATGACACTGTTAGTGCTACTATTGGTGACGCCGGTTATTTTACGGCAGCGACCGGTTCGTTCAGCTTAATCCTTATTTGCAGCTGCTCGCGGGCCAAAGAGCACGGTTCCCAACCGGATCAAGGTGGCACCT
This sequence comes from uncultured Verrucomicrobiota bacterium, assembly GCA_964616045.1. Classification (GTDB taxonomy): domain Bacteria; phylum Verrucomicrobiota; class Verrucomicrobiia; order Limisphaerales; family UBA1100; genus UBA1100. Next base: position 6,572 of record CAZTTU010000013.1, read on the forward strand.
TCCTCGATGGCGATTTCAAAGTCGCCACTCATACCCATGGAAAGTTCGGGCAAGGGCGCACCCAATTTGTCTTCACAAGCAGCCTTCACTTCGCACAGTTTTTGAAAATTTGGGCGGGAACTTTCAGGTTGCCGCGAGAAAGGGGCCATGGTCATTAGCCCGTGTAATTCGAGCTGAGGAAAAGCGGAGAACTCCTTCATTGCCTGCACGGCATCCTCAGGAGTAAAACCGTGCTTACTGCCTTCGCCCGACACATTAACTTCCAGTAAAATCGGCATCACCTTGGCAGCCTGTTCGCAGCGTTTATTAAGTTCCTCGGCAAGATGCAGGCTATCGACCGCATGGATCATCTCGAAAAGTGTCACTGCATCGCGGCATTTATTGGTTTGTAAATTGCCAATGAAGTGCCAGCGCAAGTGGCTGGGGCAATCAGGAATTTTGACCTTTGCCTCCTGCACTCGATTTTCACCAAAGAAAGTGAGCCCACAGTCTGCCGCCTCTTGAATCACATCGGCGGTAAATTTTTTCCCCACGGCCACTAACTGCACTTCCTCTGACGATCGACCTCCTCGTTCGCATGCGGCAACAATGCGTTGCTGTACTTGGGCAAGTTTGTCGGCGATGTCGGTCACGGGTGTAGACTAGCGAAAGCGTTGGATGGTGAGTAGTGTTTTCGTGACTCCGTCCAACGCTTTCTTCATTTTTTGCACATGCAACATTGGTTGGTGAAACAGGAGCCTGAGAAGTATCCGTGGGTGCAGTTTGTAAAGGATAAGGGTACGTACTGGGATGGTGTTCGCAATTATCAGGCGCGGAATAATTTGCGAGCGATGAAAAAGGATGACGTCGTGATGTACTACCATAGTGTGAGTGAAAAGGCCGTGGTGGGAATGGCCAGGGTCACCCGCGAGGCGTATCCGGATCCAACCGCCAAGGAGGGTGACTGGAGCGTGGTGGATTTAAAACCGGTCAAGGCCATGGTCGAACCGGTAACCCTGGAAAGGATCAAAGCAGATGCCAAGCTTTCGGAGATTGCACTCATCAAGCAGAGCCGATTGTCAGTCATGCCCCTTCGAGCGAGCGAGTTTCAGCGAATTTTGAAGCTCGGAAAGACACGGCTTTAACCAGGATAATCAAAATCGCCCTCGCCTCTGCATGCATTTGATCTTATAGTCAACAAAATGTTGGCCGAGAAAACCAGCCCAGCCCAGCCGCCGGATTGGCAGACCTTGCGGGAGCCAGTGCAACCTTTCTTGGATGAGGTAACCGACCGGTTGCAATCGGCAGTGGAGGCGTTTGATCCGGAAATTGCCACCTTTGTGCAGTACGCACTGGCCAGCCAAGGCAAACAGTTGAGGCCGGTGCTCGTGGCCTTGAGCGGTCGTGCAGCGGGTGGGCTTAATGCCCATCATGTTCAGGCTGCTGTGATCATCGAGATGGTGCACCTCGCCACGCTCGTTCATGACGATGTGGTGGATGGTGCGGAAGTGCGCCGCAGTCGCCCAACGCTCGCTGCAAATTGGGGTAACAAGGTTTCTGTGCTCGCTGGTGATTGCCTGTTTGCCGAGGCCCTCAAACTTGCTGCCACGATGCCCTCAAATGATGTCTGCCTCTTGGTGAGCCAGGCGACCAAGGTGGTTTGCAGCGGTGAAATTCGCCAAACATTACAGCGTGGAAACTTTCAGCTTCAGCGTAAAGAGTACTTTGAGCTTGTGGGGATGAAAACAGCTGCGCTGTTCGCGCTGGCTTGTGAATTGGGTGCCTGCTTGTCGAACAAGGACGATAAAGCCACGCAGAGAACTCTGCGTAATTACGGGGAGCTGCTTGGAACGGCTTTTCAGATTTACGACGATTGCCTAGATGTGTTCAGCACAGAAGACAAGGCCGGCAAGTCACTCGGCACGGATCTTGCCACCGGCAAAGCCACGTTACCCATATTGTTGGCACTGGAGCAGTCCGATGAGATTGAACGCAAATCGTGGTTGTCCATGCTTCAGGCCGGAGAATCACAGGCCGATTGTGTCCGTAAACGCCTCATTGCCGAGGATGTCCCGGCCGCATGTCGTAATGTGGTGGTGGATTTTGTCGCCCAAGCAATTTCAGCGGTGGAGGATATGCCTGGGGCGAATGAACCGTTAGTCATGTTGGGCGAATGCCTCAATAGCCAGCTGGCTTTGCTGGGAGAGTAGGGTTGGCAGCTACATTTTCTGCCGCTTGAACACGTATTTCTCGTTGTTGAATCCTTCGAGTGTGAGCATGATCTGGGTGGGGCCAAGCCAAATCCGCACGGGGCATTCCACCTCAACTTGGCGGGTTCTTGGATTTGTCCATCGGAATTTCGCGCGGTATTCCGAATCGTTTCTCTTTTCCCAAACACCGCGAACCTGCAGCACGGGTGATGATTGTTGGATTGATCTGATGGATTTGCTGGGAGTTATTGGTATGAAATCACTAGATTCTCGCGCCAAAGCGCGTGCGCAAAAATATTTGGCTTCGAGGTAAAAATACCCATCGGAAAAGCTCAGGCTCATTAGGTCGCCAATGGCCTTGATATAAATTTCCAGATTTTGTCGGGCGCGATCGGGCATGGTGGGATACTGCGTATAAAATTGCTGGAGAGTGTTGTCCACATCCAGAATCCAGCGACCGAGGATAGGTGTACGCCCTTGCTGGACTAATGAGGCCGGAGTGTAATTTGTGGAGCCTTTTTCAGGGTCGAGATGCAACAGCAAATCATCCATATTCACTTGAGCCAGCTGCATCTGTAGATTGGTGTCACCCATCGCTGATTGCAACGTCTGGTTGGCAAGTAGCTGAGAAAGGTTGGCTCGTGAACGGAGTCCCAAGAAAAATGGATTTTGTCCATGAGTGAGCTGCATCACATGCGGATTAAACGCTGCATCGACCAACCCTGGATATCCCATCAGCTGTGCTCGGAACTGGTAAACATGCTGCGGATTGTTTGTCCCAAAATTATTGTAAATGAGGGCGACCACATCGGCGGCGGCATAATATTCCGGAGAAGCGGGGTCAAACATCTGCGCAGCTTTATTCACCCCCAGCGCATGAAAGTCTTTGTACAGCCGTGCTGACAACCGGTAACCCATCGGATCGGCAGATGGGTTGGCGGGTTGCATTTGTACAGTCACATAGCCCAAGGGTGTGATTCTTCCAGCGATCATCAGGAAATAAAACACGCCCATGATGCCGCCGAGCATGAGGCCGATCACTGAATTTAATCTTAGCCATCCTTCGTGTTTTCGTAACTCGAGTGCTTTTTTTATTTCCAGTGTGGCACGCGCACTCAGTTTGTGGATCACTGGTAATAGAATAACTATCAAGAAGATAAACGCGTAAACATCGACGATCCTCATTTTTTGCCAAAGAGGATTGGTTGGAATAAAGCCTTGAGACACAACATTTTGTCCCAGTAGAGGGGCCAGTAAGAGCGAGAGCAGTGTGCCCACAAACATCATTGCCATCCGAAGACCGTCTGTGATCATTCCCAGAACCACGAAGGCCCCCACCACGAGCAATAACAGCAGCAAGGCTGAATCTCCCGGGAATAGTGTGATGGCTACCACGACACGAGCATAACGGGCTCGAGGTTTGTTGCACTAATAAAACAATCCGTGTGGGTTGAAGATAGCATACGTGTAGGGCAAACCTGTAGGGGGAGGTGAATTTGTTTAGATACGTAATGGATTCTGTCGGTTTGAGGATAAAACAAACACGCTGCCACGCCGGAACAAGCGCGACGTTACTAAGGTAAGTCTCAAGGTTAAGAAGAAGGAGAGCTTTCAGATTTTTCTTGAGGATTGGAGGAGTCCGGATGGAAGTGTGTATGAGAATTTTTGAAAGACTCAGTTGTGTAATGGATTCAGAACAGCATCTTTCAGCCTTCTCATAAACACTCAGCTCACAGCCCGTTCAGAATCTTATCGGGGGGGGGTATACACCATACCATTCGATGAGAGCTCAACAGATGAGGTAGTTTCACTTGCTCTCTACATTTCTATAGATGAGATTAGAGTAAAGGGCCTAGCTCACAAGGTTCTTTCATTAAGGTTCATTTGGTAATAAAACGCTTAATTTGATAATTCTTTTGACAATAAAAGACCCTAATATAGGCGTAAATAGCTACTATTAACCTAAATCACTTATGTATAGTGATTTTGCGTGTGAATAATGAGTTGTGAATTATTTTTTTATGACAAATGAGCAACATATAATAGAGGAATTCATGGCATAATGGCATAAATGAGATTCACTTACTCACAATTGAGCAAGAAATAGATTGACTAAATTCAAGCATACCCCAATATATCGCGCAGTTGATCGAGGAATCACACTACAGGTTGTGGATATGCTTGTAAACAAGTCCTGCAATAGCCTGTGCGGATCCTGTGAATAACGTCTAATTTTAAGAAAATGAGACTGTTTGGACCTAAATTTGAGAATGAGCCGCCGTGCGAGTGGTTGATGACAGAGGGGGTCGATCGACGAGTCTTGGACGGATGTCTGGACAGCGGTTGCCTTGCTAGGGTGATCGGTTAAGAGGGGACAACTAATGACGCGCGTTTGCGGCACAGCTGTTACTCCCCTAACGACAACAATGCGATGTGGCAGTCGCGGAAGGAATGCGCGCAGATGATTAGCGAACAACTTGATGGCCAGTTGCGGATGGCCTCCATTGATCCGCTTGAAGGCAGGAAATTTACGGTACGCAAGCGTAACGGTCGTGTAGAGCCGTTTGATGAGACTCGGATTTGTTTGGCTCTCGAGGCTGCTTTCAAGGCTGATCTAGGGGTTTCGAAGGACGAAAAACTTTCAGAATCTATTCAGGGCGAGGTGCATCGTATCACGAGTGAAGTGGTGGAGAAATGCCTACGTCATGTGGGGGGCGGCGATACGGCAGAGGCGCTGGAGATTGAGCGAATTCAGGATGTGGTTGAGGAGCGGTTGATGGTCGACCATGGGGCGGTGGCCAAGCGCTATATTCTTTATCGTGAACAGCGGCGCAAGTCGCGTGTGATTCGTGGTGATCGCACGGTGGAGGGTGGCACACAGGATCAGATGTTTGTGGAATTGCCCGATGGATCAAAGGAGTATCTCGATCCGCAGCGGATTCGGCAGCGGGTAAATGGGGCGGTGCGCGGGTTGGAGGATCGCTGCGAGGCGGCGGAGTTGCACGAGGAGACGATGCGCAACATGTACGACGGCGTGAAGACGTCGGAGATTGACAAGGCACTGGTGATGTCCGCGCGTGGGCGCATTGAGAAGGAGCCGGCCTACACGTACGTGGCGGCGCGGATGTTGCTCAACCAGATCTATGGCGAGGTGCTGCCACCCTACGATTCACCGGCGGATCTGGCTAAGGCGCACCGGGCGCACTTCCGTGATTACCTGCAGAAGGGTGTGGCGGCGGATCGTCTGACACCGGAGTTGCTCAAGTATGACTTGGACAAGATTTCCGACGCATTGGATCTGGAACGTGATCGGCAGTTTGCCTACATGGGGTTGCAGACAATTTATGATCGCTACCTCATTCATCTGGAAGGCACGCGGATTGAGACGCCGCAGTATTTCTTCATGCGCGTGTCGATGGGGTTGGCGTTGAACGAGGAGAACCGCGAGGAGCGTGCGATTGAGTTTTACGAGACGCTGTCGTCATTCCGGTTCATGTCGTCGACACCGACACTGTTCAACTCGGGCACGCTGCACCCGCAGCTTTCATCGTGCTACCTGAGCACGGTGATGGATGATCTTGACCATATTTTCAAGGTGGTGAGTGACGATGCCAAGCTCTCCAAGTGGGCCGGCGGCTTGGGCAATGACTGGACGAACATTCGCGCGACGGGCGCGTATATCAAGGGCACCAACGGTCAAAGCCAGGGCGTGATTCCGTTCCTGAAAGTGGCCAATGACACGGCAGTGGCGGTGAATCAGGGCGGCAAGCGCAAGGGGGCGATGTGCGCGTACCTGGAAACGTGGCATCTGGATATCGAGGATTTTCTTGAGCTGCGCAAGAACACTGGTGACGAACGTCGGCGCACGCCCGACATGAATACGTCAAACTGGATTCCTGATCTATTCATGAAGCGTGTGAAGGCGGCCGGGAAGTGGACACTGTTCAGCCCGAGTGATGTGCCAGATTTGCATGATCTATACGGCGCGGCGTTTGAGGCGCGCTATGAGGAATATGAGCGCATGGCTGCTGCGGGTGAGTTTGATCTCTACAAGGAGGTTGAGGCGCAGGATCTCTGGCGCAGGATGTTGATGATGCTCTTTGAAACGGGGCATCCGTGGATTACGTTCAAGGATCCATCGAATATTCGCTCATCCCAGGATCATGAGGGTGTGGTGCACAGTTCAAATCTCTGCACGGAGATTCTGCTAAATACCAGCGAGGATGAGACGGCGGTGTGTAACCTTGGCTCGGTGAATCTGGTGGCACACCTGAAGGAGGGTGAGCTGGATGAGTCGCTTGTCCGGAAGACTGTGCGCACGGCTATCCGGATGTTGGATAATGTCGTCGATATCAACTACTACCCGACACCCGAGGCGCGCAATGCAAATCAGCGGCACCGACCGGTGGGCATGGGGGTGATGGCGTTTCAGGATGCATTAAATAAACTTAAAGTGTCGTATTCAAGTCAGGAGGCGGTGGAGTTTGCCGATCGCAGTATGGAGATGGTCTCGTATTACGCGATCCTAGCCTCCACGGAACTGGCGGCAGAGCGCGGGACTTACGAGAGTTATCCTGGTAGTAAGTGGGATCGGGGATTGCTGCCCATTGACACGTTGGAGATTTTGGAAAAGGAGCGCGGTGGCCATCTCGCCATCGATCGTAGTTCTCGGATGGATTGGGACAAAGTGAGGGTAGCCATCAAGAATCATGGTATGCGCAACAGCAATACGATGGCTATCGCGCCAACGGCGACCATTGCGAATATTACTGGCGTGAGCCAGTCGATTGAACCGACCTACAAGAATCTTTTTGCCAAGTCGAATCTCTCCGGGGATTTTATTGTGGTGAACGATTATTTGGTAGAGCAATTAAAAGAGCGCGACTTGTGGGATAAGGACATGGTGGAAGACTTAAAGTACTACGATGGTTCCGTGATGGAGATCAAACGTGTGCCGAAGGACTTGAAGGAAATATTCCGAACGGCCTTCGAGATCGAACCCAAATGGCAGATTGATTGTGCAGCGCGTCGGCAGAAATGGATCGACATGGGCCAGTCACTGAATCTGTACTTCGATCTCAATCAGGTCCCTGAAGGCCAGAAGACAGGGCGCATGTTGAGCGACATGTATTTCTATGCCTGGGAATCCGGGCTGAAGACAACCTACTATTTACGCAGCCTGGCCGCCACACAGATTGAGAAATCAACGCTAGATGTGAACCGCCACAGCATTCAGCCCAAGTGGATGAAGAGCAAGTCCGCCTCCAGCGAGATTGAAGTTCAGCGTGAGGAACCAAAAGCCTGCAGTATTCTCGATCCGGAATGCGAGGCCTGTCAGTAATTTGACCAACCACTAATAATAAACCAAAGAGGAATAATATGTCCCAATTCAAAATTACCGATACTTGGCCTGAGTTTCGCGATCAGCAAAAGGATGCCGGCGAGCCTGTTTCGGCTCACACTGATGCGGAGAGCGATGTCACTAACCGCAACAGTCGGTCTCAAGGAATACCCATGCCCACTTGTGACTTTGATGATGAGGGATGCGAGCGTTGCCAGTAATTTGATCGACCACTAATAATAAACCAAGGAGGAATAATATGTCTTGTTGCAATGTTTCAGACCAGCGCCCCGAGGCGCACGATCTCACCAGGAAGGTTAACGCCGAGGACAAGAGCCTCATCAATTGTAAGGCGGTGGACGTTAATCAACTCATGCCCATCAAGTATGACTGGGCGTGGGAGCATTACCTGAACGGCTGCAAAAACCACTGGATGCCCAACGAGGTGTCGATGCAGAAGGATATCGAGTTGTGGAAATCCAACAAGCTGACGGCCGACGAGCGTCGGGTGATCATGCGCAATCTGGGATTCTTCAGCACGGCGGAGAGCTTGGTGGCCAACAACATCGTGTTGGCCATCTTCAAGTTTGTGACCAATCCCGAGTGCCGCCAGTACCTTTTGCGGCAGGCATTCGAGGAGGCGGTCCACACGCACACCTTCCACTACATCTGCGAGTCACTGAACCTCGATGAGCGGGAGGTCTTCAACATGTATCACGAGGTCAACGCCATCAGCGACAAGGATGAGTTTGAGATGAAGCTGACCGAGGATATCCTGCGGATGGACTTCAACACCTCCACGCTGGAGGGCGTCCAGACATTCCTCAAGAATCTGGTCGGCTTCTATGTGATCATGGAGGGCATCTTTTTCTACTCCGGTTTCGTGATGATTCTCTCCTTCCACCGGCAGAACCGCATGACGGGCATCGGGGAACAGTTCCAGTACATCATGCGTGATGAAACCATCCATCTCAACTTCGGCATCGACCTGATCAACGGCATCAAGAAGGAAAACCCGGAGGCGTGGTCACCGGAATTCCAGGTTGAGATCAACGAGATGATCGAGAAATCCGTGGAACTGGAGATATCCTATGCGGAGGATTGCCTGCCGCGCGGTATTCTCGGGCTCAACTCCGGCCTTTTCCGGGAATACGTGCAGCACATTGCCGACCGGCGGCTTGAGCGTATCGGGCTGAAGCCAAAGTACGGCTCCAACAATCCCTTCCCGTGGATGAGCGAGACCATTGATCTGGCCAAAGAGAAAAACTTTTTCGAGACAAAAGTCACGGAGTACCAAGCCGGAGCATCGCTGAGCTGGTGATGGTGGAGAACGAACGGCGGTCCCGGAAGTGGGGCCGCCGTTTTTTTATGTGCTAGCTTGATGAGCTTGCGGGCGACTGGGTGCTGCGTTAACAATTCATGCCCATGGGCATTTGCTCTGATCAATGGATTCGTCGCATAGCGGTGGAGAAGGGAATGTTTGAGCTGTTTGCCGAAGGGCAGGTGCGCGGGGCGAAAGGCGGAGGGCAGGTCATCAGTTATGATTATGATTTGCGTGTGTCCGATGAAGTCAAGGTGTTCACCGTTGTCGATCCCGAGATATTTGACGAGCGGTCATTTATCGACGTGAAAACCGACGAACGCATCATCCCGTCCAACTCCTTTACCCTCTCTGGCAACGTTGAGTACTTTTCTTCGAAGCTAGCTGAGATGTGTGAAATCAGCTGCGCCGACCGCGGAGGCAAATACGAAACCGGCATAACCATCCCGCGTATATGATGCTAGACCATGAACACATCCCTGCCTCTGAGCCTGACAGTCAATGGTTGATGGTAGTCCTGCACGGTCTGGGCGACAGTATGGAAGGCTATCGCTGGTTGCCCGGAGCCTTGGACTTACCGTGGCTAAACTATCTCCTCGTTAACGCGCCCGATCCCTACTACGATGGTTATTCGTGGTACGATTTTATGGGCGACCCGGCTCCCGGCGTGACACGCAGCCGTGAGGCGCTTTTCGAGATGCTCGATACCCAGCGCGACAATGGCCATCCCACCGAGCAAACCTTCCAGTTCGGCTTCAGCCAAGGTTGTTTGATGACCATGGAAATTGCTTTGCGTTACCCACACAAACTTGCTGGTTGTATTGGTGTTAGCGGCTACGTTCATGAGTCAGAGCAAATCTTAAAGGAACTTTCCCCGGTTGCCCAGAAGCAGGCGATTCTTTTTACCATGGGTACCTTTGATCCCATCATTCCGGTGGACGAAGCGAAGAGACAGGTCAGCCTGCTGAAGGAGGATGGTGGGTTGCAAATCGAGTCGTACGAATTCGCCAAGGATCACACCATCGCCGGAGAGGAAGAACTCTCTCTCATTCGCGGTTTTCTCCTGACCCAGCGGCAGTCATTGTGATCGATTTAATGTTCATATCTTCCTTGTAGGCTTTGCCAAGGAATTTTTTGTTTGCGTCTCGATGCAGTACTTCAGGGTTGGTTCCTTTTGGCAAGTTTGCAGAGCGGCGTAATTCTTCGATCAATTGATGTGCTAAAACATCCAGTGCGAGAGGATCGGGGCTGAACCAAAGTTCGTTTGTGGCCGCCGCATAATCAGGACGTGATTGTTGTCCTTGGTTGTACTGGCACAGCAGGGCATCTGTGATGTGAAAACGAAGTTTCGTTTGGGCTGCCATGTCGTCCTGCCATGCGTTCAAATTTATTACGATACGGCCTTCGGGTAAAACCAACTGGTTCCATGCTAATGTATCTGTGAGAATCCGAATCTCTTTTGGTGTTTTTGTTTTTTTTGCCGCCTCATAGGCTTGGCGAAAAGCCATGTCGGCGGGAAGAGCTTTATCAGTCAGTTCTTCAAAATAAAAAAAGGCTTGGGTTTGGTCGACCGGAAAGAGGGACAGCTTTTGTGCAGAGTCGGTTCGATCTGTTTTTAGTGTTTCAAGTTCCTTGAGAAAATTTTCCGGGATAAGCGTATGAGAGAATGCGATTTTATCACATAAATCCACAACCGCACTGCGGTAGTGCAGGTAGGAATAGTCGAACCGCTGCATATTGTCCGCACTGGCGAGAGCTAGCTCCGTCAGGTGACCACTTACACCTCTTCGAGGGATGAATATTGGCGAATGGATGCTGATGATGGCCGTCAGCTCTTGAGTGACGAGTTTTGAAACGTGCGAAATGTTGCTGTATTTTACTTTCTCATAAAGATGGTCACCGGGTTGAGGTTTCCATGCAAATGCCTCCAGCTTGTAGGAATTCCACTCGTCATATCCACTGTCTTGGGCTCCGGAAATTTTTACGCCGTATTTTTGCGTGAATTTCATATAGCCCGCTTGTTTCAATTCATGCAAATGCTTGTCCCAAATAATTATTTGGCTAGCCGAAAAGCCGCTTTGCAATAGGCCCTCAATCACGGCATTCACCACGGCCGGGCGTGTGCCAGAGAGCGTGCCTAAGCGGGCATTGACCTTGATGCCGATAACATCTTTTAATGTAAACATGGAGCGCCAGCCGGTGCTTGAGTTTTTTGCTCCGGTAACGTGACGAATACCCGTGTGAACCATGGCCGTCACCCGTTCAGGATTTGGCCTGAAAAACTGGGTGACCAAGGGATCCATCACCTTCACCACTGGTGACTTTTTGTGATTCTGGGCCACCAACCCCAAAGTGCATAGCAGTAGTCCGATCGTGAATAATCTAAGGTAATGCCGTGAATAATGCATCTTTGCCAAATGAGCCCGATCTGCAAACATGATCTCCGTTATGATAATCCGTTGAGCCATGGGGACGAGACAAAAATTGAACATCACCTGTCTGCTTGCTGTGCTGTCCCTAATGGGCGGTGCTGGCTGCAAGCCGCCCGGCGCACGAGCGCTGTTCAAGGGAGAAAACCTTTTGCAATCCGATAAACCTAAAGAGGCTGTGATACAGTTTGAACAGGCAACACAGTATCTACCAAAGGAATGGCGTGCTTGGAATTTTTTGGGGATGGCCCGGCACCGGGCCGGTGATTTAGAGGGCGCGGATCAGGCTTACCAAAAGGCGGTTGAATTGGTGGGTAAACGCAGATATTCATCATCGCACCCATCGTTTGTTCTGGAATTCAATATCGGTCGCTTGTGTCTGGATCGGAAACGTCCGCTGGAGGCTCTGGGACACCTGAGTACATTTGCTGAGCAAGACCAATCCTTTCCAGCCTGTTATTGGCTGGCGGAAACCTACCGAGCCAATGGACACCACGAGCATGCGGCGGAAATGCTCAATCGAGCCTTGAACTCCCGCTCTGACTCCGCCGTAGCTTGGAATCGTCTCGGAGCGGTCCAACTTGAACTTGGGCGAGTGACCAGTGCGATTGCAAGTTTTGAAAAGGCGTTGAAATACAGAAAAGATTTTGCTGAGGCTCAGCGGAATTTGGCCATCACCTACCATCATTATGCCCCAAAAGAATTGGAGAACTCTGAGGAATTGGCACTGCAGGCGTTCAAGGATTATCTCGCGCTTGAGCCTGCCGATGCCGATGCTGTACAGCGTATTGCCGATGCCTTGGAGTCAAAGCTTTATCCAGAACACTCGGTCTTCGAGCCCGTGGGCACCAACCAGTTGGCTGATGCAAACACGAATACCACAACCATCCCGGCCATTATTCCCGAGTTGCCACTCAAACCACTCGTGGAATCCAACATCATTGCGCAAGTACAGTTTCCCGGCACCAACGGTGCGTCAGCGATTGTCATCCGGCAGAATGCCCGCTTGGCCTCCGGCGTGGTCACCAATGTGGTAGCGTCTTCGAAGCCGTCGCCTCCGGAAAAAAACGTGACGATCATGCCCACCATCCCGCCAACCCCATCGCAGAAGCCACTCGTACCCGCCGCAAAAAAAGAAACGCCACCCGAGAAAGCGGCAAAGGTCAGCTCCACGGCAATATTGCCCAAAAAAATTCTCCCTAAAGTACCGAATGTTCCAGGCATTGTCCGTTACCAGTACGTCCTGCCTGCCCGCCCACCTGTAGGTGATAATGAAAAGGCTCGCAAGGTTTTTGATAAAGCCTATCACCATCATAAACTCAATCAATTGAATGAAGCCATTGCGGGGTACCAAGAGGCCTTGGTGTTGGATCCGGCTTTTCAACAGGCTCATCTCAACAGCGCGATCGCTTATCAAGCCAAAGGAGAATTCAAAAAGGCGCTATCCAGTTACGAGTTGGCATTGGCGATCAATCCACTTTCAAAGATTTCCAGATATGGTTTTGCCCAGTCACTGCATCGTGAGGAATTTTATGTGGATGCAGCACGTGAGTTTGAAAAGCTGATTAAAGTGCATGAAGCGTATTTGCCGGGGCATTTGGAGTTGGCGATTATTTATGCGGGCAAGTTGCAGTTGCCCAATCGCGCAAAAATGCATTACAGGAGGGTGCTTGAGCTGAATCCGCAACATTCGGAAGCTCCGGTAATCCGAGATTGGTTGTTGGCGAATAATCGACCCTAGCGCTATGGCTGGGCACGTTTCACAATCCACAATCGAGCAGATTCGCGCGGCCAGTGACATTGTTGATGTTATCGGCAGTTTTTTTCCCCTCAAGCGAGCCGGGGGCAATCATGTGGCGTTGTGCCCGTTTCATAAAGAGAAGACCCCAAGCTTCAACATCAATCCGCAGAGGCAGATTTATCATTGCTTCGGTTGTCATGCCGGAGGTGACGTTTTCAAGTTCATTCAAGAATATGAGAATGTTGATTTCATTGAATCTGTGAAAAGACTGGCAGATAGGGCAGGCATCAGGCTGGAGTTTGATCAAAATCCGGAAGCGGAAAAATCACGCCACATCAAAGACACGCTGTATAATATTCACGAACGGCTGTCACAAAGGTGGCATGAAGTTTTGCTGGATGACGTCGTCGGGAAGCCAGCACGAGTTTATCTTAAAGAACGCGGTATCACAAAGGAGGCAGTCAAGAATTTCCGCATGGGATTTGCGCCGCCCAGTTGGGAAGACACTGTGAACTGGGCTCAAGCACAAAAGTATGACCGCCCGTTAATGGAGCAAGCCGGATTAGTGGCAAGCAAGAACGGTCATTGCTACGGGCGCTTTCGTAGTCGTTTGATGTTTCCCATCAATGATGAACAAGGTCGGGTGATTGGTTTCAGTGGCCGTGTACTGGAGGCAGATTCCAAAGCGGCAAAATATGTCAATTCTCCCGAAACAATTCTCTTTCAAAAGGGCAAAGTGTTCTACGGCTTGGACAAGGCGCGCCGGGAAATTCTGAGCGAAAAAAGCGTGCTCATTTGTGAAGGCCAGCTCGACACCATCGCCTGTCACATGGCTGGATTGCAACACGTGGTGGCGCCGCAGGGTACGGCGCTTACGGCTGATCATGCGCGAATTCTCAAGCGGTATGCGAGTGAGGTGGTCTTGTGTTTCGATTCCGACACTGCCGGGCAAAACGCCTCCGTCCGTTCGTTTGATTCATTGATCGAGGCAGAGTTGGCGGTACGTGTAATGACGGTTCCTCCTCCGCATGATCCCGACAGTTTCATTCGTGAACATGGCGTGGAAGCATTTCGTGATATGATGGACAATGCACCGGGCTACTTTGAATTTTTTCTCTCGCACCTCATGATTGAGCATGATGCGCAGAGCGACCATGGGAGGCAGGGGATCATTCGTGAGATGGGTATATCAGTTCGCAAAATGAAAGATGCTGTTTTGCTGGACCGATGTGCCCAGCAGGTGGCCTTGGCAGTGGGTGCATCAGCGGAATCGGTGAGAGCGGAGTTTCAACGAATTCCCATCCCGCGCAGCTATCGGCCCCGTGAGGCGGCCGCACTACCCGTTGTGGCACATGAAACGGATACTGTTGGACCGCCTTCGCAACAAGAGCAATGGCTACTACGTCTGTCGTTTTATGATGCTGCGTTATCCAACTGGACTGCTGATTGTCTGGATACACGGTGGGTTAAGCACTCGCAAGTACGTGCTATCCTTGAGCGGGCGAAAGAAAGCGGGGTTGCGGCAGATGTATTGGTCAACGAATTAGATGGGAATTGTAGTCGTTTGCTGACGGCAGCTTTGGCTTCTGGGGACGATATTCCGGATCCCGCACGGCAACTACGGGATTTGGTGTCACGCTTGCGCGATCGTTACATCGACGGATGTCTCTCGGAGCTTACGCGGCTCACGGCACAGCCGAATTTGCCTGAGGCGGAACTGTTGAGAGTACTGGAAGAGCAAAATAATTTGCGCACACAAAAACTGGAAGAGCTGCCTCTGGTGGTCTTGTGCTAATCAATCCACATAAGCCACTTCGTTTGAAAGTAGCAGCACCTGCACGTATTTTTCCCAAGGGTTCAGTGGCTTGGGCTTATAGGTGGAGCCTTGAAATTCATCCGCAGCGGTCCAGGTGGTAACCAGCAGCGAGCCGACTTTTTTCTCCATATCCTTGGCGATCGTCGGCTTGATTTTTACCGTGGGGTTCCATATGAAATTATCCTGTTGCCCATTCTTCAACTTAAAGGTTTTGGCACAGTTGGAATATGCCTGCGGTACAAAATACTTGTTGCAGGTGACAATGAAGTCGATAGTGTCGCCGCGTTTCACGGGAATATCCCCTTCTGGCAAATCCTTCCCTGTAGCCAAATCTTTTGCCTTATATCTTATGGCTGTATCCCTCCGGCCGCGCCGCACATCGGAGCGCCAGAGCTCCTTGCCGACGCGTTGCCCGGCGCGGTTTACCCCGCGGCTCCAGACGATGATTCCGGTGACGCCATCCCAGGCGTTTTTGTCGTACAACTTCTTGGCTTCAGAGGATAATTCCTGGTATGCTGCATCAGCTTCGATGTCGAGCTTGTGTTCGAGGCGCCCGGAAATATTTACCGGGGTGTCCGTCGGTGCGATCCATCGGCGGATTACTGCAACATTGGGATGGGTGCCGGGGTGCCCACCGGTGGCAGAGAGCTCGAGCGGGCCAAAGGCCGGTGAATTGCCCTTGAACACTTTGCCGTCGGTGTAGGGAAATTGAAACATTTTGACGGTATAAATCTTGTTCTTTGCGTCGAGCACATCCCACTGGCCATATCCATTATACCATGTTTGGACGCGCATGGCCCCGGTTGCAACGTTACCAGTTTGTTCCTGTAGGAAGCGTTGGCCTAGCTTGAGCTCTATGGGCTCTGGATCCCGCTGATAGAGCATATTGTAAAGGGTGGTAATACGTTTCCTGTCATCCTCAATATTGGCGAATTCTTTGCGTGCGACAATCTGGTGAGCGAGGTCTGCCAGCATGGTACTGTTCATCATAAATAGAGCCTGCTGAGATACAGTGGAGGTGAATCGCTGGCCGACGGTGCTATCCGGAACAGCAAAGTCAAACGTCTTTAACATTTCATCGAGATTGCGGCGATCTATGAGCGAGTAAACGGAGCGACGGTAATTGGTGTCACCGCCCGTAAGACGTAAAGGTTTACCCCCCATTGTGAGATCCAGTTTGCTCGAGACCTGAAGTAGGCCATCCCGGAATGACTCAAAGTCCATTCGTCGGCGATCCATCTTGTAGTAATGAATGTTGTCTGGATCCTTGGTGCTATAGCGCGGATTGTCATCACTGGTCTGCTGGTAGGTGTTGGACATGAGGATGTGCTTGTGCAGGGTCTTCATGGACCAATTGTTTTCAGTGAAGTACCACGCAAGATAATCGAGCAGTTCCGGGTGTGAAGGATCCATTGCGCGCAGGCCGAACTCATTAATGGAAGAAACAATACCCTTACCAAAATGATGCATCCAGATACGGTTGGCCATTACTCGGGCAGTGAGTGGGTTCTCCTTGTTGGCAATGGCCTGAGCTAGTTCAAGGCGACCGGATCCAATCTTAAAGGGTTGACGTTCGGGCCCGGAGAGAATTTCCAAAAACTGACGAGGAACAACCTTACCACGTTGATTTCCCCCCTTGATCTTGATGGCTTCATCGCGCGGTTTGTCTTTATCCCAGAGTACCATGGCACGAGGCGGGGAGCCGGGGTGATTGATCTTCATGCTTTCCAGCTTGGAGATAAATCGATCGCGTTCGGCGCGCTCCAAGCGGCCATTGCGGCGTTTGAGGGCATCAAAGTCAAATTTTCCAGGATGGCCACGGTCGAACAGTACCCTTCGAATCTCGTCCATGTTTTTGGCGTAGTCCTTGCCAAATTGTTTGTCGAACTCTACTCCAAATCGTTTCTGCGCATCCTCCATGTTCTTAGGGGGATCCATTTTCTTGCCTTGGGCTTCTGCCTGCTTGCGTTTCGCGTAAGAGATATCGTTCGCATACAGCCATTGTTTTTTGGCCACATCGAAGATCGTACGGTAGCGACTGGTTACTTCCTGCATGGATGCTGGAGGTTTGCGGAACATATTGGCCACGTAGGGGTTGAGCTGCTTGCCCTTCTTCTTGGTTTTGGGGTTGGTATTTGAAATCATTAAAGCCATTTTCTTGTTGGCTTCCTGTAGTTTTTTCCGGTCCTTCCCAAACCAAGCCCCCAAGTGGTTGGTGGAAACATTGGAGTAGATTTTCCACGGACCGAACACACGATCTTGCTCGCTCTTGCGGCTCAGGTATCGCTGCCAGTTATCGCCCACATCGGCCATGAGCTTAATCTTACTCTTGGCCTTCGAGTCACCTGTGGTCTCCCGTAATGTCTTTTCAGGGAGTTTTTCGAATTCGCCTCGATTGCGCCCCACGCTTTTGTCCAGTTTGGTAAAGACATCTGTCCAGTACATATACGTGGCAGCGTTATCGCGGGAGTTGCTATTGACTTTATTTTCCTCGAGTCGTCGAAATGCCTGATGTTTTTGTTCAAGTTCTTTTTTCTCAGCAAGATATTTTGCATAGTCCGGGTTGGTGCTGGCGTAGGAACTGGAGCCGTCGGGACTTGTGACTTTTGATAGATTCGGCGTGAGGATCGGCTTCTCTTCCTCTGGCGGTTCGTATGAACTGTTGAGCACGCCGTAGAGAGAGTAGTAGTCGGCCATGGGAACGGGATCGAACTTATGATCGTGGCACCGGGCGCAATACACCGCGAGTCCCATTGTGCCCCGGGTAATCACATCAATGCGGTCATCAATAATCTCGTTGCCCCCCGCCACCTTCGGACCAACCGTTAAGAAGCCGAGCGCAGCCAAGTCGGATTGTTTGTCTTTTTGACGATCCGCGGCAATCTGCTCGATCAGAAATTTGTCGTAGGGTTTGTCTTCATTAAACGCGTTAATCACCCAGTCGCGGTAGGTGTGTGCGTAGACATAGCGTGAAATATTGCCTCGGCGGTTGTCATTACCAGTGGTGTCCGCATATCGCGCCACGTCGAGCCAGTGGCGACCCCAGCGTTCACCGTACTGAGGGCTGGCGAGCAGGCGATCCACCACTTGCTCGTAGCTTTCCTGTCCGTTCACAAATCGTT
Organism: uncultured Verrucomicrobiota bacterium; assembly: GCA_964616045.1. GTDB lineage: Bacteria > Verrucomicrobiota > Verrucomicrobiia > Limisphaerales > UBA1100 > UBA1100. The sequence continues at coordinate 24,531 of CAZTTU010000013.1, forward strand.
GTGCGTCATCAAAGCTTGGGGGCAGACCGATGAGATCGAAATAGACACGACGCAGTATTGACCATTTATCGGCCGGCAAAGACGGTACCATGTTTTCTTTCTCGAGATCTTTTAGCACATAGGCGTCGATTGGGTTTTGTATCCAGTTTTTGAGTTTGCCGTTGAAGACCACCTGGGGAGAGGGGATGATGGGTGGCTTTACTTTTTGGAAGGCCCAGTGTTGCCGGGCTTTTTCCTTGTCCTGCTCGTTCTTGATAACTCCAGCGGATTTGCCGCTACGAGGATCAGGTGCTCCACGGCGAATCCAGTTTTCCAGTTCAGCAATATGTGCTTCTGTGGGTGCGTCCTTGCCGGCGGGTGGCATGGGGTCGCCTAGGTCCTTGATGCGGCTGACCATCAGGCTCTTACCGGGATTGCCGGGGACGACCGCTGCACCATTTGAACCTTCAAATCTGGTACCAGACTTGGAGCCAAGATCAAGGTTGCCCTTTGCAGCACCGTCACCGTGACAATCATAGCAATAGTCGACGAGGATCGGGCGGATCTTCGCTTCAAAATATTCCTGATCGGCCGGAGAAATTGGTTGATCTGCGGCACGGGAAGTGATGGATGCGAAAATGACCGCCGTGAGAGCGGCCGTGTTTAAGGTCTTAGTGGAGTTCTCTCGAATATTCTTCATGGCGCTAATTCACCTTTCCCCGTTCATTCCAAGTCCACGGATTTCCGTTCGGAAAACCGTGGGTTAGGCGACAATGCCCTCTACCACCGACCCGCCTTGAGGCAGCGTGCGGGTGGGTTGAGTGAGGCGGAAGTCCCGCCCACCGGTGCGGTAGGACAACTGCTCGTGGTCAAAACCAAGCTGATTTAAGACCGTGGCGTGAATATCCTTCACGTGCACCTTGTTTTCCACAGCAGCGGCACCGATTTCATCGGTGGAGCCATAGGCCATGCCGCCCTTGATGCCGCCTCCGGCGAGCACGGTGCTCAGGCCGCGGGCGTTGTGGCTGCGACCGCCTCCGCCATCCTCGGTGGGGCTCCGGCCAAATTCGCTGGTGATGTAGATGAGGGTATCCTCGAACATGCCACGGTCTTTCAAGTCATCCATTAATGCGCCGATAGCCGGGTCAAGTTGATCGGCATTACGCTTGGCTCGTTGGGCGATGCCTCCGTGCAAGTCCCAACCGCCTTGTGCCACCTGTACGAAGCGCACGCCGCGCTCGAGTAGTCGTCGCGCAATCATCATTTGCCGGCCCTGTGAGTTATTACCATACTTGGCGGCCGTCTCCGGTTTTTCTCCTGCTATATCAAAGGCCTCACGGGCATCGGTTTGCATTCTGTAAGCGAGTTCAAAAGAGTTGATGCGGGCCTCAAGTTCGCCTTCGGCCTGGCGCTTTTGCTTGTGAACCTCGTTGAGCTTGAGCAGTAGGTCAAGTTGCTTGCGCTGGTCCCGGCGGGAAGCGAATTCGCTCTTAATGTTCTTGATGATGTCCTCAATCTTCGTGTTGTTGGAATCCACGAAGGTGCCTTGGAAGGCACCAGGAAGGAACGAGTTGGTAAAGTTCCGGGCATCAGGCGCGTTGCCGGGGCGCATGGTGATGAAGCCAGGCAGGTTCTGATTTTCCGTTCCCAAGCCATAGAGCACCCAGCTACCGACGGCGGGGCGAATCTCAATCATATCGCCAGTATTTTGTAAGTAGGTGGCCGGGCCATGGGCGGGAGCATCGGTGTAGGTGGAACGCACGATGGCCACATCGTCGGCGTGGCGGCCGAGGTTCGGCCAGATCTCGCTGAATTGCAGGCCGCTCTTGCCGTATTTGGGGAACTTAAACGGCGAGGCGAGCAATTTGCGATTGCCTTGGGCTTTGCCACCGTTGGCATTGAGCTCGGGCCGTGGATCCCACAAGTCCATATGCGGGGCGGCACCTTGAAGGAAAATGTTGAGCACGCGCTTGGCCTTGGGTGTCTGCGGCGGCTGCTTCGGGGCCAGCACTCCCCCACTGGCTTTGGCTTGAGCATACCCCTGCTCGGCCAACATGCAGGAAAGTGCGAGTGCACCAAAGCTGGTGCCGGTCTTGGTGAGCCATTGGCGGCGGGTGAGGAACAAATCTTCCACACGCGCGGTGTGGTCGGCCTTATTGTAGAGATCGTACTCGTAATTCATATAAATAGCTCGACTAATACCCAGCATTAACACTGTCTGTTGGGTGAGGTTACTACCTACGACAGTCTACCACCAAATGTCTGTTTCGCAACGAGAATCGGCCAAAAATTTAGATTTCATTGATTAGAATGATCTGTTTTTCAGGGGTCGGTGCACAATTATGGGACTGATGCTGGGCATAAGTTTTGGCGGCACAATGTTGAGTTTGTGCGTGTGGAGGTTACGCTGAATTTGTGCGTGTTGTTGTCCTCATTCTTTTTACTGTCGTATTGGTCGGCTGTGGCACACTGCAGACTTTTTCCGGCACGGGGATTGTGAAGGTGCTGCCGCATTACTTGGATGATGCTGGCAATCATACTGATGGCCCCACGCTGTTGCATCGCGATGTGTATCAGGACAAACTCCGCAGTAATCCCGATCTGGTGCACGCTGTGCGTTATGATGTGAACTGGTATGGCTCCGGTGAGATCAAGTTGCGACTCGAACTTCGCAGCACTAAGGTTGGCGTGGATTCCATGGTAATTGAAAAAGTGACTCGTAAACACTGGACCCCGATCCTAATCGATGCCGCAACCTACAAAACCTTTGGCCAGCCGGAATCTTGGCGCGTCAGTCTTTGGCAGGGAGAGAAACAGGTAGGCGCGCAACAATCCTTTCTCTGGTAAAAAACTTGTTCTCCAAATTCCCGCTATTCACCGTTGCATCAGCACCAGACGAACAAGTGTTCAATAGGTTAAAATAACTCTGTCGTGTCACGATGGTGTGATCGACGTAGAACTCCAGCACGAGGGCGGCTCGACTTCTCATTGACACGGGACGTTAGGAAAGCCGCGGCTAGCCTTCGCAGGGAGGCTGCAGGACCGCCCGATGCCGGATAACTCCATCAGGTTCTGTCCACACCTACACCCACCCCCAAAACCTGGCACGGCATCGGTGCGTCCAGTATCACAGACAGGGCAAGCCTATTCTCGACAACGACTCGTGCGGGAGTCCATCCTCTGCCATGGCGGAGCCGCTGATTCTAATCTTGTGCACCGGCAACAGCTGTCGCAGTCACATGGCTGAAGGCATACTGCGTGCCATGGTCGACGAAACAATCGAAGTCGCTAGCGCCGGCTCCAATCCTGCCGGTCAAGTGCATCCCATGGCGATTGAAGTGATGAAAGAAATTGACATTGATATCAGTTCTCACACCTCGAAACATCTCAATACATTCTTGGGCTGTGATGTGCATACCGTCATCACCGTGTGTGGCAATGCCGATTCCGAATGCCCTGTCTTTTCCGGGCAGGTCCACAAGCACCACTGGCCATTTGAAGATCCTGCCCAGTCCGAAGGCAACGACGAGGAAAAGCTCAACACCTTCCGCCGCGTGCGTGACGAGATCAGAGAGAAGTTTGAGTCCTGCGCTGAGGAATTGCGGCTGATTAATACTCCTTCGGTCGTGCGGTCTGCTTGGCGTCGATGAAGTCAGAGTGATCGAGATGTAGCAACTCGGTGACGCGGCGGATGAGATGCTCCTCGTACATATCGAGGTTGCCGTCGGCAAACGCCACGCGCCACATGGCGGTGAGGATGGCACATTTCTGCTCGCGCGCACAGCGTTGGTTAATAAGATGGGTATAGGGAAAAAGATCAGTGGCTCCCTCAGTTTCGCTCTTGGCACGTGCGAGCAATGCACTGACCTCGGATTGTTTCAGGTTTAATTCACTCTCCAGCGCGCGCAAAATGGTTCGGGTTTCGTTGGGATCATCTACGTAATCGGCCTCTGCCACCTCCAGCAGTAACGCTGCGCAGGCCATGTTGATTTGTTTCTGCGTATCCTCGGTTTCGGTGGACTTATCCCCTGTTTTGTCGCCAAAGAAATTATCGAAAACTCCCATGAGCCGAATGATAGATTACGTTGGGACTAGAGTCGAGCCGGATGGAACAATGCATGGAGGGAATTCAGATATCGGATTATCCACCTTTGAGAACTAACTTCATTGATGTTTTTCGGAGCGGGCTTGCAACAAAAAGCGACGTGTATTGATCGATAGTGATTCATCTCATCGTAATTGCACTGAGGAGCACGTTGTTGAGCCTCACCTTCAGTGTGCCGCAAGATTGGTCGTTGGGGTGACATTCATTATGCCCTTCCTCCAATTATCATTGCGTTTGGGTCATGTGATGACAAAAAACTCGTGTAGTGAACTGTAGGTTTGTAAAAACATGATATTCTACAACTCACGTGGTGGTAGTTGCTTTTCTACTTTCAGTTTTTTTAGGCGCGCAAAAACCGGCAAGCCGCCTTCAGTTGGCAGATGCAGTTCGCCCTGAATGAGTGGCTTGGCGTAGGTGATAAATTTTTCGTTGGGCAGAAAACCATCTTCTGAAATCCAGTCGCGTGGGATAAGGCGTTCTTGGTTGGCAATGTCACCAAGGGGCTGCAATCCGGTGCTCCATTTGTAGGGATCATCACTGTCGCGTACAATCTTCACCATGAAACCACTTTGTCCCTTTACGGCGGCTTCCACAGCTGCTTCGCCGCAGGTGAAGGCCTCTTCGACATCGGTCTTGCTGGCGTAATGCGCGGCAGAGCGCTGAGCGTAGCCGAGTTTCACAGTGCGGGTTTTTAGGTTAAGAGCGGGCTCCACAACGTCGGCCAGACGTTCAGCGGCTCCATCAAGCACAGGATGGCCAAAGGAGTCCAACTTGGTTTTGTCTGCACCGATCTCGTTGCCTTCGGCATCTTTCAGCCCTTCCCCTACCACGACGACACAGCAACCGTGTTGCTCTACAGTCTCCTGAACTTTCACAATGAACTTTTCCTCCTCAAAAGGAATCTCCGGTAGCAAAATTATGTGCGGAGGATCCTCTGGTTCGCGCTTGGCGAGCACGGTGCCGGCGGCAATCCAGCCCGCTGCGCGCCCCATTACCTCAATAATACAGCAAAATCCTTCGTCAGTCGCCATGCTGCGTACATCGGCCCCCACCTCCATTACGGTGGTGGCGTTGTACTTAATCACGCTGCCATAACCGGGACAATGATCTGTGTGTGGCAGGTCGTTGTCGATGGTCTTCGGCACGCCAATGGCACGGAGTTCGTATCCTCGTTTCTGTGCCTCTTCATGCACTTTGTTGGTGGTATCTTGCGAGTCATTGCCACCGGTGTAGAAGAAGTAGCGGATGTTGTGCGCTTGGATTATTTCAAACAGTCGCTCCATATCCTTCTGTGCCTGCGCTTGATCCTGCTTGAAATTGATCTTGTATCGGCATGTGCCAAGTGCCGCAGCGGGAGTATGTTTTAGGCGCTGAATGGCCTTAGTGTTTTCTTCACCAATATCTATCAACTCTTCGCGGAGAATGCCATATACACCATTTAGCCCTCCATAAAGCTCCTCAATACACTCGTGCCGCCCGGCTTCGACGATGACACCCGCCACGCTGGAGTTGATCACCGCCGTGGGGCCTCCACTTTGGGCGACCAATAGATTTCCGATGAGTTGTTCAGTCATTACGATTTATTCCTGCGGATTAAAGGGCGGGAAAGGTGGCAAAGCCGGTCAAGTGTGTCAAAAGGGAAATAGGATTGCTCCAGAACCGTTTCATTGATAGATTCCCGCCCCTTTTTGGTCCCATGGGACAGAATCTATACAACAAGGTTTTTGAACGGCACTGTGTTGGGCAGTTGCCTTCAGGCCAGTATCAGCTCTTTATTGGGCTGCATTTGATTCATGAAGTGACCTCTCCGCAGGCTTTCGAGATGATTCGTGAACAGAATCTCCCGGTTCCTTTTCCTGAACGCACCTTTGCCACCGTAGATCATATTATTCCGACCAATACCAAGGAACGTCAGCGGCCCCTTGCCGATTCCCTGGCTGAGGAGATGTTCCGCCATATTGAAAAGAACACTGAAGAGTTTGGTATCAATTTCTTTTCCCCTGAAAAAGGCGAACAGGGCGTGGTGCATGTGGTGGGGCCCGAACGTGGGCTCACCCAGCCGGGTATGACCATTGCCTGTGGCGACTCCCATACCTCCACCCATGGTGCCTTTGGTACGCTGGCTTTCGGGATCGGCACCAGCCAGGTGGCTGACGTGTTAGCCACCCAAACCCTTGCCATGGCCAAGCTCAAGGTGCGTCGCATCAATTTTACTGGCCAACTCAAGCCGGGTGTATATGCCAAGGATGTGGCTTTGGCATACATTAACCGTCTCGGTGTCAATGGTGGGGTGGGTTACGCTTATGAGTTTGCCGGGGAAGTCATCGACAAAATGACCATGGAAGAGCGCATGACCGTTTGTAACATGGCCATTGAAGGTGGTGCACGGTGCGGCTACGTGGACCCCGATCAAACAACCTTCGATTACCTCAAGGGCCGTGACTATTGCCCTACGGGCGATGGCTGGGATCGTGCGGTTGCCGATTGGGGGGCACTCGCCTCAGACGTTGACGCGACCTATGATGACATCGTTGAAATTAAGGGTGAGGAGATCGAACCTTTTGTAACCTGGGGTATCACGCCCGCGCAATCAGTGGGTGTGGCACAGGATTTGCCGGCGGTTGATTCCTTTGATGAGGCGGACCGTTTGGTGGTCAAGGAGGCCTACGAATACATGAATTTTGAGGAAGGCCAGACCATTGCCGGGACACCGGTTAATGTGGTCTTCATTGGTTCCTGCACCAATGGACGTCTGTCGGATCTGCGGGAAGCGGCCAAATTTGTGAAAGGCAAACAGGTTGCATCTGGTGTGCGTGCACTGGCGGTACCCGGTTCACAGGAAGTGGATCGGCAGGCTATTGAAGAAGGTTTGGATCAGGTTTTTGCCGAAGCGGGGTTCCAGTGGCGTGAGGCCGGGTGCAGTATGTGTCTGGCGATGAACCCGGACCAGCTTTCAGGCAACGAAATCAGCGCCAGTACCTCCAACCGTAATTTTAAAGGACGACAGGGTTCGCCCACCGGCCGAACGCTCCTGATGAGTCCGGCGATGGCTGCAGTAGCTGCAGTTGAAGGCAGGGTGAGTGATGTGCGGGAACATTTGGAGGATTAGAGAATGGCAGGAGAAACAGTCAGCACCCTTACCGGCTCCGGCATCCCGTTGCGCGGCAATGACATCGATACCGACCGGATCATCCCTGCGCGTTTTCTCAAATGCGTTACCTTTGATGGCATTGGGGAGCACGCCTTTGAAGATGACATCAAGGGTTTGGCGGAAAAAGGGGAGGTTCATCCCTTCGCTGATGAGCGTTTTGCTCAGGGCGCCATACTGGTGGCAAATAAAAACTTCGGGTGCGGTTCCAGTCGCGAGCATGCGCCCCAATCACTCAAGCGTTGGGGTATAAAAGCGATTATAGCTGAGAGTTATTCAGAAATTTTTTATGGCAACTGCGTGTCACTGGCCGTGCCTTGTTTTACGGCCGGTCACGAAACGTGCGAGAAGTTGCAGGGCGCAATTGAGAGTGACCCGACTGCTGAACTTATTGTGAGCGTGAATGAAGCCACGATTCAGGTTGCCGGTGAGACAATTGCTCTGGAGATTCAACCCGGGGCTCAGGGACAGTTTCTGGATGGTTCCTGGGATGCCCGTGCCGGTCTTCTGGGAAATCTGGAAGGCGCCAGGGAAGTCGCTGCCAAGCTTCCCTACGTTTCCAATTATGTATAAAATGATTATCTACCACAATCCAAGTTGCTCCAAGAGTCGACAGACTTTGGCGCTGTGTCAGGCCGCCAGCGTGGAACCTGAGGTCATTGAGTACCTTAAAACCCCATTGGATGAAGTTGCCCTACGTGACGTGTTCGCCAAGCTTGGACTGGGGGCTCATGAGGTGATTCGAACCAAGGAGGAGGCGTATCAGCAACTTGCACTCTCCCCTGACTCACCCGAGGAGGAACTAATTGCGGCAATAGTTAAATATCCGGTATTAATGGAGCGACCGATTGTCGTGAAAGGTGATAGTGCCGTGATCGGGAGGCCTCCGGAGAATGTGCAAAAGCTATTGTGAGGATTGGTCTCTTGCTTTTTGCAGGGCGGTGATGACTTCTGAAATATGTTCGTTTAAGTCCATCTCCAGTAGTTCCGCACCCTGATCAATGTCCTCCCGGCTGACCGCAGCGGCAAAGTTTCTGGCTTTGAGTTTCTTGCGCACACTCTTGGCCTTCATTCCATTGAGTCCTTCAGGACGCACGCAGGCTACTGCGGTCACAAACCCGCACAGTTCGTCCACCGCAAAGAGCGCCTTGCGGATGGGCCGGTCCAATGGATATTCCGTTTGATTCCATTTGGCATGTGATAAAATGGCGCCAATAATTTCCTCATCCACGCCGCGCTCACGTAAAATTTTTGCACCCTCCTGCGTGTGCTCCGGGGCCTCGGGCCAGCGTTCATAGTCAAAGTCATGTAAGAGGCCGGTTAATCCCCACTGATCGGTATCGCCTCCAAGACGTTCGGCGTAATGGCGCATCGCCGCTTCCACCGAGAGGGCATGGCCGATTAAGGATTCAGACTGGGTATATTCCTTCAGTAATATGAAAGCCTCATCGCGGTTCATGGAGTTCCAAGAGCCTCGGGTAAGCCTTGGGGGAGGGAAAGTTTAAAAACCCGGTTTGTTTTTTAAATGGCTTCAACCGGGCAATCTGTCACACTCAAAGCCATCCATGAAACGTTTGGTTCCCATCCTATTTGCCTTTCTTTTACCCTGTATTACTTCAGCCAAGGACAAGCCCAATATTCTCTGGTTGATCACCGACAACTGTAATTTGGACTTCGGCTGTTTTGGCCGGCAGGGGGTGCATACCCCGCACCTCGATCAATTGGCCGTGCAGGGCGTGCGCTACACGCGGGTGTTTGCCACTGCACCGGTTTGTGCTCCCAGTCGTTCTGCCTTCATGACCGGTATGTACCAGACTTCAGTTAACCTGCATCACTTTCCCGATCATCGGGATGATGGCTTTAAATTGCCTGAGGGCATAAGACCCCTCACTCATCGGCTAAAGGATGCGGGTTACTTAACTGGCTCCATCAAAAAGATGGGCAAGCAGGTGGTGGGTTCAGGCAAGCTTGACCTCAATTTTGTGAATGAAGGCAAAATCTTTGAGAGCACCAAGTGGGATGAAATCAAAAAGGGTAAACCCTTCTTCCTGCAGGTGAATACTCCGGAAGCGGAGTACGACATTTACGATTTTAGAACCAATCGGCCTGAGCGCATCAAATGGTGGGGAGAGGAGGAGCACGTCCAGTATGCCAAGCCGGATTCAGTGGTGCCACCAGCCTACTTCCCCAAGCACAAAACTTCCAATGAGGAATGGGCGCGCTACCTGAATTCGGTTTCGAATATGGACCGGCGCGTGGGAATCGTTTTAAAGGAGCTTCAAAAGGAGAAACTCCTGGATGATACGATCATCATTGTCTTTGGTGATAATGGTCGGGTGGACCATCGCAGTATTCACTGGGTTTATGATACCGGCCTGCACGTACCCATGATTATCAAGTGGCCTAAAAACTTTCCGATGCCGGAAGGTTTCAAGCCCGGCACGGTCAATGAAGAGGTGATTAGCCTGCTTGATTTAACTGCCACCACGCTGTCTTTGGCCGGTGTACAGCGTCCCTTGGGCATGCAAAGCCGTGTATTCCTCGGCAAAAACCGGGATCCGCAAAGACGGTATGCCTTCAGTGCCCGCGACCGGGTGGATGATGTGCCCTTTCGCCTGAGATCGGTTCGGGGCAAGCGTTACCATTACATTCGCAATTTCCAGCCCGAGCTCAACTTTGGCACCTACGTGAATTTTTATAAGGAGAAGT
>CAZTTU010000014.1:0-30885 GCA_964616045.1 uncultured Verrucomicrobiota bacterium
TCTGGTCCTGCGGCAAACTCGATGAAAATGGCAAGCCCACAAAAGGCTATGGCCCGCGTAAGTAGGCTTTACCGTTGACTTTTTGGGGGTTTTGGAATATCGACACAAAATTAGGAGGTTGGTCGGTGTCCCCTGTTTCCAAAAAACAGTCCTCCTTTAATCCAACTGAGAAATGCTATGAGTGAAGAAAAAAATCGAATGCGACTATTGTGGGCCGGATTCATGGCCATTTTGGCTGCCGGTGTAGGTTTTGGTATCCGCGGAGGTATCCTTGACAACTGGGGTACCGAATTTGGGTTTTCGGGCGCTCAGTTGGGAGCGATCGGTGGAGCGGGTTTCACCGGATTCTGCTTTGGCATTATTATTGGTGGATTTGTGGCTGATAAGCTTGGGTACGGTAAGCTGGTGATCGCCGCTTTCGCTTTACATGTATTGTCGGCATTTGTGACTTTATACCCAACTGCAGAAATGGGTGCAGATTTCGCCTACAAGTGTCTCTTTTATGGAATGTTCATTTTTGCCTGTGCTAATGGTGTTTTGGAGGCAGTTGCCAACCCATTAGTGGCAACACTTTTCCCTGAAAAACGTACCCATTACCTTAATATTCTCCATGCCAGTTGGCCTGCAGGTTTGGTCCTAGGTGGTCTGTGTGGTTGGTATTTGGATGATTTGCTTGAATGGCACTGGAAACAACAGCTAGCCCTTTACCTAATTCCGACCGTGATTTACGGCTGGATGTTCTTCGGTCAGAAATTCCCGAAATCAGAGGCTTCCGAGAAGGGGCTTGGGCTGGGTGAAATGTTTAAGGACGTGGGCATCTTGGGTGCTCTAGTTGTGACCTATTTGCTCGTACTATTCTTCAACACCAACGCTATATATCCAATGGACATGGCTAGTTCGTGGACCTTGGGCATCATTCTCGTAGTGGTTGCTGGTATGATCACCCGGCAACAGACAGAAGTCTCCATGCAATCTCTTGCGCTCTTGGCTGTTTGCACACTGATGGGTGTTTATGCGCAGTATGCATTTAATTTGCCCACTTTGGGGGCGGTGATTATTGCCGGTGCACTGCTGGTTAGCTTGGGTGCTACGTTTAAGTGGGCGGTAGGCGCTTTCCTGCTCTTTGTCCTCTTTATTACTCATGCACTTGTGGGTGCGGTTGAGCTAGGTACCGATGGATGGATTCAGAATATTACAGGTAATATTCTTACGTCATCACAAGGCAAATGGCTATTTGTAATCACCTCAATGGTTATGTTTTGCCTCCGTTTCTGTGCTGGCTGGATTGAGGATAAATTGGGCCTTTCACCCGTAGGTATTCTTTTGGTAAGTGCCATAGCTGCCTGCCTTGGGTTGAATCTGGCAAGCGGTATAGAAGGGTTTTTAGGGGCAATGGTTGCATTGCTCGTTTATGGTATCGGTAAGACCTTCTTCTGGCCAACCATGCTGGCAGTAGCTTCTGACCGTTATCCGCGTACGGGAGCGATAGCCATCAGTATCATGGGCGGTATCGGCATGCTGTCAGCCGGTCTTATCGGCTCAAAAGGATTGGGATATGCAAAGGATCGCTTCTCGGGCGAAGCGTTAAAGGCTCAAAGTGAGGAGGTGTATGCCGAGTATAAGAATGAAAACACCTCGGGATTCCTGTTCTTCAGTAAGTCCAACGGTTTGGATGCCCAGAAACTAGGAGCAATTCAAGAAACCCTAAACACGGCGCGCGAAATACTCCCGAGGGGTGGTTACGAGAAGAAAATCAAGAAAATGGAGAAGAGTCGGGAGAAGAAGACTGAAGAAATTGGAAACTTAAAAAAAGCTTCGGACAAGTTAAAAAAAGCTGAAAAAGCCTTGGCCAAAAAGGGTAAAGATTCCAAGGAATGGAATGCTGATTACGAGGCGATTGCGCTGTCAATCTCCTCATCTGCAAAAGATCTGGAGGAGCGAGTTGAACATTCTGTTACGGCTATCGAGGCGAAACAAAAAGCTATCCCAGATTTGGTGAATTACATTGGGAAAAAGGATGTGCCGGCGTCGACAGTTGATGATCCGTCGCCCATGAGTTATCAGGAGAAATGGGACAAGGCATTACAGTATGTTGATGAATCACTGGAGGTTTTGGATGCCGAGATGGAATCGTTTCAAGAAAACGCAATGATGGGTAAAGGGAAATTCCTCACCAAGGAATGGGATTCGGGTTACGAGAAATTCCGGGGAGAATTTGTTGCTCACATTGACTCCATGGAGGCCCATCTTCAAGCAACGGTGGCTGCGGTCAAGGCATTGAAAGACGAAGTCGATGGCTTGGCAAAAGTCGAAGAGATTAAGGCAGAACTTGGAAATCAATCGGTTTTCAAAAAGGAGGGCAATTCCGACAAGAAGGCGGCCTTGGCTGCGCTAAAACCTGAGCAACGAATGGCACATCGAGCCAGTATTGATGGAGATCGCAAAACTCTAAGAGCCGATTCAATCATTCCTTTGACCATGGCGGTTATATATCTGTTGATCCTGCTCTACTTCAAGTCGATCGGTGGCTACAAACCGGTGACCATTGATGGCAAGGAAGAAGACTAACCAACTTTGACACAATCACTCAAGGCGGCCTTCCGGCCGCCTTTTTTTAGTCTCCATTACCATTGCGGCCATAACGGCGACGTTGCGGCTCGGGAAGGGAAGTGTCTACCTTGGCATAGTAGGTGTCATTGCCAAAGCGTTCATTGGCAGCTTCTTGAAATTCGCGACCGGGAGATACGTTGTAGGACCCATCGGCTTCCACAAAGACAGATGTGCCGCCGGGTTTGCGTAGGCAAAGGAGCAGTGGAACTTTCCCCGGATGGGCCTCGGCGAGTTCGCGAACACCGTCCATGGCGCTCGGATTTAAGGATTCAATCTTCAGCCGCAAGTGCACTTGCTTGGTGTACTTTCGAGGAGCTTCATCGATGGGGAAAATTTTTACCGGAAATATTTTTGGAGTGTCCTCGCTGTTATTTACTTCGCCGATGATCATTAGGGGCTTGTTGGTTTCAATAAGATGATTGAACTTTTCATAGTTTTCTCCGAGGCACAAAACTTGAAATGAACTTTCCATATCTTCTATCGTAGCGATGCAGTAAGGCTTATCGTTCTTCTTAGAAATGGCGCGCTTTACAATGCTGACCACTCCTCCTACGCGCGTGATGGTGCGACCGGACAATTCCTTGAGTTCTGAAATTTTGTGGGTGGAATAATTGTCAAGTGTGTTCAGATGTGGCGTGAGCGGATGACCGCTCACGTAAAAGCCCAGCAATTCCTTTTCGTGGGCGAGTTTTTCAGCCTCGGGCCACTCGGGTAAATCGCGCAGGGCGGCAGGGATCTCGTCGTTTTTGTTGTTGTCGACCTCCAGCATGCCGAAGAGGGTTTCCTGTCCACGTGCGCGATCGGCTGCTGCGCTTGTGGCTCGGGCAAGGGTTCGTTCAATTTGAGCGACGAGGCTCGCGCGAGTCATGCCAAAACCATCGCAAGCTCCGGCCTTAATGAGGGCTTCCAGTACCTTCCGGTTTACTGCGCGCAGATCAGTACGATCGCAAAGTTCAGCCAGTGACTTAAAAGGTTTGTCCGAGTCGCGCGCAGAGAGGATCGCTTCCACAGCCGCCTCACCAACGCCTTTGATGGCCGCAAGCCCATACCGAATCACTGTGCCATTTTGGGCGGGGGAAAAATTTACGCGGCTTTCATTGATGTCCGGTGGCAGAACCTCGACATCTAGCCCTTGAGCTTCAGCGATGAGCACGCTGAGCTTGCTGGTGTCACCCATATCGTTGGTGCACATGGCGGAGAGAAACTCCACGGGGTAATGTGCCTTCAACCATGCGGTTTGATAAGCGACGACGGCGTAGGCGGCGGCATGGGATTTGTTGAATCCGTAGCCGGCGAATTTCTCCAGCAAATCATAAATCTTGTTGGCCTGTGTTGAGGGGATATTGTTTGTATCTTTACATCCCTGCACAAACTCTTCCCGCTGCCGAGCCATCTCTTCAACCTTCTTTTTACCCATGGCGCGCCGTAGCACATCGGCAGCTCCTAACGTGTAACCGGCCAGCACTTGGGCGGCCTGCATCACCTGCTCCTGATAAATGAGGATGCCGTAAGTCTCCTTGGCGATGGGCTCAAGCAGGGGGTGTTCGTATTTAATCTCCACCTTGCCGTGCCGACGCTTGATAAAGTCCGGAATGAGATCCATCGGACCAGGCCGATAAAGTGCTACGAGCGCTGTGATATGCTCGATGGATGAAAGTTGAAAATCACGACACAAATTGCGCATGCCTCCAGACTCGAGCTGAAACACTCCGATCGTGCGGCCTTTGTCAAGCAGGTCATAGGTTATCGGGTCGTCCAACGGCAGCTCGTCGATATCAATCTCAATACCCTTGGACTCCTTTACCAGTTCGCAAGCATTCCGAATGACAGTCAGCGTTTTGAGCCCCAAGAAATCCATCTTTAGCAAGCCCAAGTCGCCTACCGGTCCCATTGGGTACTGGGTCACAATCGCGCCCTCGGCATCTGTCTTGAGGGGGAGCACGTTGACGAGTGGTTGGGAACCGATAACCACGCCAGCGGCGTGTACAGATGAATTGCGAGTGAGATCTTCAAGCACAAAGGCTGTGTCGATGAGTTCACGTGTCGATTCCTCATTCTTGTATGCCTGCTTGAGTTCTGCGGATTGCTCAAGTGATTTGGTGAGCTTGACCTTAAGTTCATCGGGAACCATCTTCGCGAGGCGGTCGCACTCGCTATAGCTAAGCCCCATGACACGTCCGACATCGCGGATGACAGATTTTGAGCCCATCGTTCCAAAGGTAATAATTTGCGCTACACAGTCGCGTCCGTATTTTTCACGCACGTACTCGATGAGTTCGGCTCGGCGATCATCAGGGATGTCGATATCGATATCGGGCGGATTAACGCGTTCCGGGTTTAGGAAACGCTCGAATAGTAAATTGTAACGCAGAGGGTCAATGTTGGAAATGTTCAGCAGATAGGTAACAAGTGAGCCAGCAGCCGAACCACGTGCGAAGCACGTGACACCTTTAGAGCGACCGTATTTTATGAAATCCCCAACGATGAGGAAGTAACTCACAAAGCCGGTCTTTTCAATCACGCCCAACTCCAATTGAACACGATCGACCACATCCTGAATCGCCTCTTTCACTGCTGGATCATCTTTATCTGCCGGATTTGAACTCTCCGAAGTCTCATAGGTCGGCAGGCGGGTGGCGTTCTCAATTGAAAGAATTATGAATTCTTCTCCCTTCGCCTCGGCGCAGATGCCGTAGCGTTTGTGCATCGACTCAGCAAGCACGTGCCGAAGGAAACCTTCGCGAGTGAAGGTTTCCGGTGGTTCAAAATCTGGATAGTGCAGTTTTCCTAGTTCGATCTCGACATTGCATCGTTCGGCGATGTCGACAGTGTTTTTCACTGCCTCGGGGACTTCGCTGAAAAGAGCGGTCATTTCTGAAGCGCTACGCAGGTAAAACTGCTCCGGCACATACTTCATGCGATTGGGATCATCCAAGTGCGTCTGCGTGCCAATGCATATGAGTGCGTCGTGTGCGTGTGAATGTTCGCGCTCAAGATAATGTACGTCATTGGTGGCAACTAGGTTCAGGTCAAACTCCTTTGCCCATGGAATTAGATGACGGTTCACGGTGGCCTGTTCATTGATGCCGTGGTTTTGCAGCTCGAGATAAAACCGTTCTTTTCCAAATACCTGCTTGAACCAGTCCAATGCGTCACGCGCCTTGTCCAGATCCTTGCGCATGATCGCCTGGGGAATTTCGCTCGCGAGGCAGCCGCTGAAGGCAATAATGCCTTCCTTGTGTTCTTCAAGCAGCTCTTTGTCTATGCGGGGCTTGTAGTAGAAGCCTTCGAGGTGCGCGGCGGTTGTAAGGCGGACCAGGTTTTTATAGCCAGCCTCATTTTCGGCGAGTAGCAAGAGATGGTTATAGCCATCTTTGCCGGCACGACTATTGGCCTTACGGTCAAACCGGTTTCCGGGTGCAATGTACATTTCACAACCAATGATGGGTTTCACGCCGGCCTTGCGCGCGCGCTGATAAAAATCCACCGCGCCATGCATCACTCCGTGATCAGTGATGGCGAGCGACGGGAACTTCAACTCGACCGCGCGATTGATCAACTTGTCCAGTCGGCATGCTCCATCAAGCATCGAGAATTCCGTATGTACATGGAGATGAACAAACTCGGGTTGAGCCATGCGATCAGTCTAGACGCATGTCGGGTTGGTGCGCAAGCGGATGAAATTTGCAGGGGGTGAACAAGCAAGTGCTTCAGCGGGTGCTTGCATTTTACTGTCAAAAAACACAGGATGCTGGGACCCGGCTTGGTGTTCCAAGCATTGTCTATGACTGAGAAACCCGACAACGACTTGTCGCTGGAGTTACAGTTCCTGCCCGATTGGGCAGCGGATGACATGAGCACCAACAAGTATGCTGATCATTCGGGTGAGGATCGGCGACCGGGCGGTCGCAAAGCCGGAGGTCGGGGTGATCGGCGGCCATTACGTGGAGACCGTGGAGGAGGTCGTAGGTCTCGAGGTGAGCGGCGCAAAAATGAATTTCAAGGCAAAGGTGCTCCGCGTGGTGATCGCCGCGAAGGCCCACGCGACAAGCGCGGCAGTAAGCCGATACGATCGCAGGTGCCGCAGCTGGATATCAAGGTTGATTTTGTGCCTGACACACGAGGCGTGGAATCGATCGCCAAGGAAATTCGGTTGACTGGCCGCGCCTATCCTCTCTTTCAAATTGCGCTACTCGTGTTGGGCCGTCCCGAGCGTTACACAGTGCGTCTGCGCGTTATGAAGAAACCGGGTGGTGAAATTGCCCAGCACCTGTTCACATGCAAACTAGATGACACCGTGTGGCTTTCCCAAGATCAGGCCGTGCGGCATACGTTAAACAGTCATTTCGGCCAGTTTTATTCCACGAATAAGATCGAGGTGGATGGACCAAAAGGCAAATTTACTTTCGTCGCACAGTGCGGTGTGACTGACGAATTTCTCGGGCCGCCCAATCATCATGATTACCAGAATATACTTGTGAGTTTTCATGCCGAACGCCTGCCGCGGATGCCTTTTGAAAAATTCAAGTCACGCATCAGAATTTTGAAGGAAGAGGAAGCAATCAACGCATGGATTGAGAAGACCAAATGGAAAACGGAGTATGTGACGTTGCAAGTGGATGAGGAAATGACTTTCAGCAGTCGTGATGAAGTGGAGGCGCATTTTTTGGAGGCGCATTTGGCAAATACAGTGGAAAAAATGGAGACACACTCCATTCCCGGTACAGTGGCTAGGGAGCTAAAAGAACCTAGAATATTGGTGGAGCTTATGAGGGATCAGTGGCATCGCCAGAAACATTTTCCCATGCAGGTAGCCACGCATCTCAGTAAAATTTTTTCGGGCATGGGGCTCCAGTTTTTTAAGAAGGATAAAAAGGTGACGCATGTCGCTGTGGCAAAACCAAATTATCTTGATGTGGAAGCTGAGCCAGTTAGTGAAGGTGTCAAAAAAGTGATACAGTTTATTGGATCCACTACAGATTGTACTCGTCGGCAGATTCTCGAAAATCTTGGCGGGTTAGAGCATGTGGAACCAGAGGAAGGGGAGGAACCTCCATCAATGCTTGACCAGACTGAGGAGCAAAAGCAACTTATCGCCGATATACACTGGCTGATTCATCAAGGTCACGTTTTGGAATTCTCCAACGGAATCATTGAGACAGCCAAGAAATCGCGCAAACAAGCAGAGGCAGAATCCGGGCTAAAGGTGGAGGTTGAAGAAGCTTTGAACGAAAATCCCATTGTTGAATCCCAGGAATCCAATTCTGCTCAGGAGGCGAAGAAGACTGTGGTTAAAGTTGAAGAGTTAAAGGAGTGACTATCTCTCTGATCACAACAAGGACCTGTCGGCAACCTCTCTTAAAAACTCAATTGAATAAAGGCCCGAATTATGATCGTCATTCCAGAAAAACTGAAAGGCGTATCCACCAATTGGCTGGATCTGTTTGATCTGAAATGACGCTTCAGTGAATTTTGTTTCTGGTCCTTTAGCGACGTTTCCCATTATATCCGTTTCTCCCGCGCAAGAGGCACATGGGCAGGCACGGCGTAGTGTCTCGAGCGGGACAAATTGTTCCGCTCCATCTTCCCATTTAAGAGCAAGCTCTCCTCCCACAGGTTGTAAATCAAGCAATCGCATTTTGTGCTTATACCATAAAATCCAGCACCCACAAAAGTTAGACTCATCAAACTTATTTGCTTGAAGCAAACTTTTTGATCCGGCAGTTTACTGATATGAGATTGATTAGTTCAATTGTGCGAGAGAGGCACCGATGGCTGGCTTGTGTGGTTGTATCGGCCATGATGGGGTGTGGTGGTGCAAGTATAGAACCAAATATTGGAGAGACCGATGGGGCTTCGTCGGTCGGTAAAATAAAGGTTACAACCACTGTGAACATGGTGGGTGATTTGGTGCGTGAAGTTGGCGGTGCGCACGTGGAAGTCAGCGAATTGATGGGGCCCGGTGTTGATCCGCATCTTTACAAGGCCAGCGCGAGCGATGTCGCCAAGCTGGTGAATGCTGATGTGGTTTTTTATGTAGGACTTTTACTTGAGGGTAAGATTCAGGATACGCTGGAGAAGGTCGACTCAGCTCATGCTGTGGCGGAAGGGATTGACCGCGCGCGATTATTGAAGCCAACGGAGTTTGAGGGCCATTTTGATCCTCACATCTGGTTTGATGTGATGCTGTGGATCGAAACAGTGGATGTTGTGGTGGAAGGCCTTGGAAAGGCTGATCCTGATCATTCGGATGATTATGAAATGAACGGCGTAGCCACCAAGGCAAAGATGATGGCGTTGCACCAATGGGCGGTGGCGAAGGTGAAGGAGTTGCCGGAAAACAAGCGCATTCTCATCACCAGTCATGATGCCTACAATTACTTTGCGCGCGCCTATAATTTTCAGGTTGTGGGCTTGCAGGGCATCTCCACGGTTTCTGAGGCGAGTTTGGCGGATGTAACCAAGATGGTGGACTTCATCAAGGATAATGGAGTCAAGGCAGTCTTCGTGGAGTCGAGTGTTTCGCCTGAGGCTATCAAGCGAATAAGCCAGGATTCCGGTGCGAAGATCGGTGGCGAATTGTTCTCTGATGCTATGGGTGGGCGAGGTCAGATGGAAGAGGGGTACGACCTCGGCACCTACGAGGGCATGATAAAACATAATCTAAATACAATTGTGAGGGCATTAAAATAAAATGGGTTATCTTTCACGGGGAGGGTGTTTGCGCGTAGCTGTTGTTTTTTGGGGCCTAGGGCACTCAGGTTTTCTTAACGCTGCTACGCCATCATTCTTGGAACGTCATAAACTTAGCGGCGGTTGGTCTGGTAAACGTGACGCTTGGGCACAGCGCGGTTACGAGTTTTCCCTTGAATACCATGCTGAATTGTTTGGTAACGCTTCTGGAGGCAAACGGCGAGGTGTTGCCTTTGAGGGTCTTGGCCACGCGGTGATGGATGTGGATCTGGACCGGGCCTTCGGTTGGAGCAACACGGATTTCCGGGTCAGCAGTCTCTGGCTGCACGGAACCAGCCCGTCGGGCAAGTATGTGGGCGATGATTTGGCGCTGAGTTATATTGACGGTTTTGATAGTCTGCGACTTTATGAGACTTGGGTTGAAAAATCATTTTGGCAGGATCATTTCTCGGTGCGGATGGGAAATCTGCTTGCCGATGAGGAATTCTGTGCCGCGGGTTATGGCTTTGTTTTTCTCAATTCTGCATTTGGTTGGCCGACATTTATTTCTGGCAGCACGCTGAACACTGGTCCGGCATTTTTTGTTCCCGGACTTGGGACACGATTACGGTACGAGCCCAATGAGAATTGGTATTTACAGGCGGCCATTTATGATGGTGACACGTTTGATGAGGCGAATGGGGATCCGACTGTCAACCCGCATGGATTTCACTTTCACTTGAGTGGAGATCAGGGCTACTTGAGCATGTACGAAATGGGCTATCGCCTTAATCAAGACGCGGGTGCTGCAGGCCTGCCGGGGCATTATCGCGTGGGAGGGTGGCATCACACCGGAAATTTCCCCGATCACGATGGACTCACCACTCATGGCGATAATTGGGGTATATATTTTGCCGGAGACCAGATGTTGTGGCGTGAACAGGATGACCAAGGTTTGGGGCTCTTCTATCGAGCAGGAGGCAGTCCGCGTAATCGTAACCGGTTCGAGTGGGCGATGGATGGTGGTTTAAGCTATCAAGGTCTCTTCCCGGGGCGCGATGAAGACATAGCCGGCCTTGGCGTGGCATTTGCCCGGCACAGTGCCGATCTAGTCACAGATCATGAGATGGCCATTGAGGCAACCTATAGCATCCGGCTCACGCCGGCAATTTACCTGCAGCCCGATATCCAGTGGATTCATCATCCCGGTGGAGGTGGAATTTCTGATGCGTGGGTATTTGGGATGCGAATTGGATTTGAGTTTTGATGAAGGCGGATAAGCCAACCGAAAAGCGTTCAGTGCCGTTGGAGATTCATGATCTCACGGTTGCGTATCATAAGCGGCCGGTCTTGTGGGGCATTGATCTTGAGGTGTCCGAGGGACAATTGGTTGGTATCATCGGGCCCAATGGTGCTGGCAAATCCACCCTCATCAAGGCTGCCATGGGTCAACTGCCATTCAGCAGTGGTTGGGTGAAAATTTTTGGCGAGCCGGTCAAAAAGAGTCTCAAGCGTATCGGTTATGTGCCTCAGCGTGAATCGGTGGATTGGGATTTTCCCGTGAGTGTGATGGACGTCGTGCTGATGGGCCGCTATGGCCATCTTGGCCTCCTGCGCCGCCCAAAAAAAGCTGACCGCAATATTGTGCGGGAATGTCTGGAGAAAGTGAAGATGCTGCCCTATGCAAACAGGCAGATTTCCAACCTTTCCGGAGGGCAACAGCAGCGAGTTTTCCTTGCGCGAGCACTTGCTCAGGAAAGTGACATATATTTTATGGATGAACCCTTTGCGGGTGTTGATGCAGCGACTGAGACAGCCATTGTGGAGATCCTGCAGGAGTTGAAGGAGGAGGGCAAAACACTCCTTATAGTCCATCATGATCTGCCCACCGCCAAACAATACTTCGATAGCCTGCTGTTGTTGAACATGCGCGTGGTGGCTTATGGCCCCACTGAGTCCGTTTTCAAATACGACCTTCTGCAAAGCACCTACGGCGGCCGGTTAACCATCCTTAGCGAGGTTGCTGATGCCGTTGCCAAAAAGGCCAACTGACATGCGCCGGCTTCCTGCAATCGCTTGTCTGTTGTTTGCTACTTTCATGATCCATCCCGAGTTTGTTTCGGGTAAACAAATTGGTGATTTGAATAGTTCCGATACAGATATTTCCGAGCAGACCAGACGATTCTTTAGTTTTAAGGATCCATCTGTGCGCTACGTCCTTATTGGGGCAATCCTACTAGGCATCAGTTGTGGTCTAATGGGTGGCTTTATTGTGGTGCGAAAAATGGCGCTTTTGGGAGATGCCCTCTCGCATGCTGTGCTGCCGGGTGTGGCTCTTGGGTTTCTCTGGAACATGAATAAGGATCCATTGACCATCTTCATCGGCGCAACCGCAGCCGGCCTACTCGGCGGAGCAATGGTCACCCTGATTCGACAGACCACTCGCATCAAGGAGGATACTGCGTTGGGCCTTGTTCTCGCTTCATTTTTTGCTGCAGGAATCTGCCTGCTCACAAGAATCCAAAGAATGGATGGCAGCAACATGGGGGGGCTTACCACTATCATGTTTGGACAAACTGCTCTCATTGGTCCGGAGGACATTGCCCTTATGGTGCCAATCACAACACTGGCTGTTTTAATAATTGGCCTGTTTTACAAGGAACTCCTTGTCACTAGCTTCGACGCCTCGTTTGCCCGTACGATAGGCTTTCCTGTCAATTTGATTAACTATGCGTTTATGTTGTTGCTTGCCTTCTCAGTGGTGGTTGCACTGAAGGCGGTGGGAGTGGTTTTGGTGTCGGCCATGCTCATCACGCCGGCGGCTGCCGCTTATCTGCTCACCGATCGCATGCACCGATTGCTTGGCTTGGCAGTGTTATTTGGCGTGATCGCCGGAGTTGTGGGTGTTTTTGTCTCCTTCCAACCGGTAAAACTCCCCACCGGGCCGTTCATGGTGATGAGCACAACACTGGTGTTCATCATGGCCTTTCTCTTTGGCCCACGCCACGGCATTGTGATGCGCTGGTGGAGGCAGAAATCTAGATCGGACCGTGTGCGGCGTGAAAACACGCTTAAGGCAGTGTATCATGTTCTGGAGGCTAGGGATTTTAGTGGGGAAGGTGTTTCACTTCGCGAACTGGCTGAACGCCGACGAGAAACTATTGATGAGGCTCGTATACAGTCCAACACTCTAATCAGGCACGATCTGGCTACTTTACATGAGGATGATAGCTCCGTTCACCTTACGCCGGCTGGTTGGCAGCGCGCTTGTGAGATCGTGCGAAATCATCGGCTTTGGGAATTATACCTCACCAATGAGGCGCAAATCGCGCCTGATCACGTGCATGATGATGCGGAAGAAATCGAGCATGTGCTTGGTGAGGAAACGGTTCGTGAAATCGAACGAACCTTGAATCATGCCAAGGAAGACCCACATGGTCGCCCTATTCCCGGTTTGGCGGATTTGACTAGCGGCAGTAGCCCGCTTGGCCCGCCTGAGACCGCCATTGGTTATGGCAATCGCTTATGACCGAATTGATCCCTGCATTCGATTGGCAGCAGCACGTGGTCGCCCCATGGTCTTCCGGGCTGAGACCCACTCTTTGGATTGTGCTTATGGGGTTCTTCGTTGCCACGGCTTGTGGCCTTATTGGCAATTATCTCATCCTCCGTCGGATGGCATTGGTTGGCGACGCCATTAGCCATAGTGTATTGGCCGGTATCGGCGTGGTAGTGGCCTTGCCTTTTCTCGTGGAACAACTGCCCATTCTTAATTGGATTGGGCTTGGAAATATTTCCGGTCAGCTAACCACCACCGCTATGTTTGTTGGTGCCGTAGGAGCCGGAGTGGTCACGACCCTCATCATCGAGGTAATCCACCGCTATTCGCGAGTGAAGCAGGATGCCGCCATCGGCATTGCCTTTACCAGCTTATTTGCTTTTGGGGTGATTCTCATTACCGTGAAATCCGGGGATTTGCATATCGACACCGATTGCGTTCTTTACGGGGAGATAATACAAATACCGGTAAAGCCACCGCGAATTGAAATCTCCCCAAGCTTTTCCGATTTTATAGGCAAAATGCCATTATTTCACGTTCTCCTACACGGGAACGAGTTGGAACTGGCTCCAAGTGTCGTGCGCATGGGGATTGTTGCCTTAGCCGTCGCAATTTTAGTGTGGTTGTTCTACAAGGAGTTGCTTGTTAGTTCATTTGATTCTGGCCTTGCCTCTTCCCTTGGCATCAATGCTACCGTCGTCCATTATGCGCTGATGGGCCTGCTCTCCCTCGTTGTAGTCAGCGCCTTTGAATCGGTCGGGGCCATCCTCGTCGTGGCCATGCTTATCCTGCCCGGGGCCACGGCACACCTGCTCTCTGCGCGATTACCTGTCATCATGCTCCTCACCGTCATCCATGCATTCTTCAGCACGCTGATGGGATTCCACCTTGCAACCTGGCTCGATTGCTCCATTGCCGGCGCCTTTGTCGTGGCAGGAATGGGGCTCTTTCTCCTCGCTTGGTTCTTTAGCCCGCATGACGGCTTACTGGGTAAATGGATTCTGTCACGGAAGATGGACGTGAAGGAATCGTCCGTTGAGGAATCTGAGTTTGTCCGTTGAAACCTTTACCATGAATGATGCTTCGAGGCAGGGTCCTACTGTTTGTTGACAGGCAATAATATAGTAGTGGACGTGGGCGAAAAAGCAGGCGAGGCTCCGAGGGAGTATGGGAGATGAACATGACAAATCTGTGGGCGAGGAATTTGGCAAGCTGTTTTCGGGTGTGGAAAAACAGGCAAAAAAGATTTATGTTGCCGGTAAATCCGAGGCAAAAAAGAAACTCGATGAAACTTCAGGCTATCAGGAATTGAAGGATGAAATTGTGACGCTGAAATATGAAATCGATGGGTTGAAGCGTGAGGTGAAAAAGCTAAAGAGCCAGAAAGGTGGCCAGTCGTGAGCGTGCAGTAAAGGCTGCGTCAAAAATTTGCGGATAATTCTTCTCCCAAAACACGTATTATGAACCCTAGGCCACACGTGTATCCAGATTACTCAACCCATACGACGTTTGGGACGAATTGATCGATTTCCTTTTTCACGCTGTCAATCTTGATCGAGAGGAATGTGTTGGCTCCAATATTACTATGCCATGTATTTATACCTGCCACCACACCATCCTCTGTCCTGACCAGCGGACCGCCTGAGTTGCCTCCATTTATGGTGGCCGTATGATCAATTATCTCGCCTTCTCCAGATCGAGCTTTGACGACACTGACTGAGCCTTTTTTTTGGACATATTTGAAATCTGAATCCAAAAAGAAATCCCTGATCGACTTGGCATTAGCCGACTTGGCCTGTTGGATCGCTGCTTCCTCGGCATTAAATTCCCCTCTCGATGCCCCCGGAAAACCAAGAGTTGCCACTTCCACATCCCTTTTCAATTCAACTGCTTTGGATAACTTCCAGGAGGGCACCCCATTCAGCCCTCCTATCTTGATGACGGCACAATCATATTGAGAGCTAACATGGATAATTTTAGCCGGATGAACCACTTCATCTAGTGCCACCCAAATCGTAGCCGATGTTGAGTCGTGTTTCATCCTTTTTGCATATCCATCCAAAATTTCACTATCCTTTTGAAAATCGTTTACATCCTCAACAACATGCATATTGGTGATGGCATATCCATCTTCTGTTATAACAAAGCAAGACCCAGTGCCTCCTGCTGAAATTCGCAACACAATAGTTCCATCTTTGAAGACGTAACATTTTTCCTTTGTTTCATCATTGAGTTTGTCGAACTCTGCCTTTTCGATGGGCATATACAGGCTTCTTTTCTCCTTAACAGAACCCCCGCTGGTAACATTAAACCCGCAAATGACCATCCCGACACTCTTGGCGATGGTTTCTTCGGATGGCATGGCTCCTCCGGCGTTGGCGCCTCCTCCTTCACCGTCGGCGCCTCCTCCTTCGCCGTTGGCTTCTCCTCCTTCGCCGTTGGCTTCTCCTCCTTCGCCGTTGGCTTCAGCCATCTTGGTGTCTTCTCCATTTCGCGTAATCAATATCGTGGCGGATATGGCTATGCCGATAAGCAAAACTACGGACAGACCAACCAGAACCGGTTTCAGCTTGGAGGACTTGCGAACTATTCTTTTGGGGCGGGGGGCTTGGACGGTGGTCATGCCTGGCACAGTAACTGCGCCGTTACACTTGGGGCAGTGGGTGCTTCTTCCAGCATACTCGCCCGGGACTACAACTTTTTTGGCACAAGATGGGCAAAAAAACCTGATGGGCTGAAGGTTGCTCACTGCTACACAATACTGATTTAATGATAAAAAATCAAGATTTTTGGGCTGATTTGAGTGGCAATATCTCCGGAATGGTGTCAGCTTGAAGAACATTAAATGACGATCTAAGCGCAGTAATGGGTTTGTTTTCAAAACAGATTTTTTGGGGAATATACGAGTGTCACGCCGGGGTCTTGACGCAAATAACGGAGGTTCCTTTCGTCATCGGGTCCGGCAGTGATGTTGATTTTCTGCTCCCGTCAGTTGGCGGGGTTTATCCCGAGCATTGCGAAATCGATATTACCGAATCGGGGGAGGCTTCCCTTAAGAGCCTGGATCCCAATGCGACTGTCTTTATCAACGGTGAATCATCCAATTACATGCCGCTGGAATCCCAAAAGAACTATTTGGTTCAGATTGGTAATTCCACTTTTCTCCTAACCGGATCGCCGAAATTGGAGCAGTGGGCCAGCGCCTTTGCCCCAGATACATGGGAATGTATGGATGGCACCGGGCAGGCATTGGAGCCCATGACATCCATGATGCTTTCACAGCAGGTGGCACAAGGCAATTTGCCCGCCAATACCTGGATTACGTTCAATGGGATAGAATGGGGTGAGGCGGTCATGCCATTGTCCCGCCTGCTCGATACAATTGAGCCGGCAGAATCGAGCGTGCCACAAACTCCGGCTATCCAGGATGATACCCTCAAAATTCCCGATAAGGGGCAGTATCGCTGCCCCAATTGCATCAAGCGTTTTGAAGATGCGATGTGGATTGCCACTCACGAAGATCTGCGGCCGGATCCGGTTCTCAAGGAAACAGAGCATGAGTCGACCTTTATGCGTTTCTTTCCCGATGCCAGCAACCTGATGCCTGACGGCACGGTCAAGGATGCCATGGGAAGCATCTGTTCCCAGATGGCCTGTCCCCACTGTCGTCTTACTTTGCCCCCGGGATACCTGCTGACGGAAAATCAACTCGTGTCGATCGTCGGGGATGCAGCATCCGGGAAGTCCTATTTCTTGACTGTGCTCACCAAGCGTTTACCTGAAATTCTTCTGAGGAATTTTTCAGTCAACCTCACGGATCTCGACCCTCGAGGGAATATTCCCATCAACACGATGGCGAACCAGCTCTTCAGCGGGGGCAATTCCAGCGAAGCACGATTATTGAAGACGGATCTTGAAGGGCACATGTACCAGGATGTGCATTACAACGGCAAACTTCGCAAGATGCCCAGGCCGTTTACCTTTTCAGTGAGTTCGGACAATATTATTGGCACCGAAGGTCACTCCCTTACTTTTTATGACAATGCAGGTGAGCATTTCCAGCCGGGAATGGATACTGAAGACCGCCCGGGAGCCAAGCATGTCGGCATGGCATCCGGAATCCTTTTTTTGTTTGACCCTTTTAACTCCAATGATTTCCGCAGGGTGCTGGGCGAGAGCGATGATCCCCAAATAAAGAAACCGGTGACCGATAAGCACAGGACCATGCTGGATGAGATGTACGCGCGCATGCAAAAACGCCGCAACCTGAGCCCCGGACAGAAGGTCGATTCACCGCTGGCTGTAGTGATCGGGAAATACGATGCCTGGAATCACCGTTATGGGGAGGATTTATTCAGGAATCCGCTCGAGGATTGTGTAGTTAATTATAACCTGCCTTATGGGGAATGGATTCTGGGGAGCGGAGATGGCTCTCATATCCAAGTGGATATGGAAACCATATCCCCCCAGCATGTTAAGATTTCGCTAACCGAAGAGGCGGTTGTCATAACGGATTTGAGCAATACATTCAGAACCTTGTTGGACGGCGTCCCGCTACAGGCAAATATTCCCACACCGGTCAGGCCGGAAATGAAGGTTAAATTAGGTGATTACACGCTTATCTTGAAAAAGAATGTGGGAGTGACGCCCGACGCCCCGCAGTATCGCCTCAAGCTGATCAGGCGCCTTCCAGCAATCAATCAGGAGATTGTCGATGCCAACTCGCTCAGAATGCGTTCGATCATGATGGAGATCAGCCCTTCGGTTATTGCCAGTGCCGAAAAGGTCAGCCGTCATATCCGGTACTTCCCGGTCAGTTGCTTTGGCCATAATGCTGTGGATGTGGGAGGGAAAACGGTGGCTTCCGGCACCTCCGCCAACCAACCTGACATCACGGTTCCGGGGTCTGAAAAGAAGGACGGATTGATCGGCCCCGACCCCAAAAAGCTGGATCCCTACATGGTGGAGGTTCCAATCCTCTGGATGCTGTCTATCCTGATGCCCGAATGCGTTCCTTCCCTTGAGGAATCAACTGCAGTTCACCTTTAGCCCCTGAGACTTGCCGCCATGCCCTATGAGTTGATTTTCACGAGCGCCCAGCGGGGAGTCGATATTGGTCGGAGCGGTTATTGTACGGTGGCCCATACCAGGGAGATGAGTCAGGACCTCATCCTGGCACTGGAGAAGGCCAGTGCCTATCATCACGTTGGCTCCGGCCCGGGCAGCAACCCCACGGTGTACTGTTACCGCATGCTGGAAATCCGCGGAGAAACTTTTTTCGTGATTTCCCAAATCCGTGATGCAGGGCTGGACTACACCAACCGTTCCAACTATCTGGCCCATCATTTGGTTCTGGACTCCCGGGAAATCGAAAACCTGCCTTCCCCGGCTGCCATCTTGCTGCATTGGGATGGATGGATAACTGATTGGGGAAACAAGCAGCCGGGGCTTTTGCAGCCAACCCGCTTCACACAGTCCAATCTCAATCAGCTCCCCAAGCAACAGGGAAGGGCTCAAACCTGGGAAGCCAAGACCCACAATGCCGCCAACGCGGCGGGGCTCATGGAATATCCGCCCAGCCAGCCGATTTCATGGATGTGCAACGTGGGTGAGGAGAAGGAAATGGTGCAGTTATTTGCGGAGGCCCTGCAGTTGGCTGATCCCACCGGCCAATCCTTTATCGAGGCGTGGAGTTACACCTTCACCACGTTCCTGCAACAGGGGGATTCGCCCGAACAGTTTGTCTGGCGGGGCGTGGTTCCCGGTACCCCGGCCTTTCAGCTGGCACAGCAATCCGGGCAGCCGCCCCTATCGTTGACCCAGTTGCAGGATCCCGGCAATGCCCGGTCGGAGTTTGCCAAAACCGGAAGGCCGCAGGCCCAAGTTGAAAAAACCAGGGAAGTGCCAAGGCCCGCGCCCACCGACTCCCCGGCCGTTGCGGGGAGTGACCCTGCCATATCCCCGTTGCAGCCACAGACCAGCGCGCGCAAGAAGCGCAGGAAGCGTGCTGTGGGGCAGGCTGCTCCTGCCAAGGTCGGGCGTAGAAAACTGGTGGATTCGAGTCGCAAGTGGATATATATCGGCGGCGGAGTGATCGCCGTGTGTGTGCTGGGGGTCCTGATCCTTGGTGCTACCGTCTTTTTTGGCTCGGATGACGAGCCCGACCCCAATGGACAACTTGCGAAGAAGCCGGGGGAAGGCACAAATAATCCCGCCGAGGGAAACCCCGGAAGCAACGGGGAGAAGGGCGGGGTGGATATTGGCGCCTTACTGGGAGGCAATGGCAATGGTAAGGGGGGCACTGAAACTGGTCCTGACCCGAAGCCGGTGACGACGGCCCCGGCAAATCCCCAGCTTTATGAGTTTATCGCAAATCACCGTGTGTACCTGGTGCCGACCACTGGCGGTCAGGCTGAATTCGGTGAAGATGATCCAAAAATGAAGAATCCGCCCTTGGAAACCTTTTTCAAGGCACTCAAAGTTCACAATAAGGCTAATTTTACCAAAAGTGAAAACCCGGACCCCTTCGAGGCGGCAACCTATTCCATTGGCCCTGACCCCATGAAGCTCAAGGGTGTGAGGCGGATCCCCTACGATAGCACTGGAGGCACACAGGCCAAACCGGTCCAGTATGATCTTGAGGCTATAACGGCCCTGGCGAGCGGTCTAAACCCCGCCAGCAAGCCAGCAGGTATTTATTTTGAATTTCCGGGGGATAAAAGGCAGTGGATCCATATCAAGAGCAAAGGGTTTGAGCCATTTTATATGGTGCCCGTGGAGAGGGGCCGATATCCAGCCCTGATTAACCTTAAAGTGGCTGAAGGGATTGAATTTGATGAGGAATCTATGATCGCCAAGGTGGATCCTGAAATCAAGAGGGCCATCGGGAAACTGCTCCAGCAGAACAATGCTTCACAAAAAATCATGCTGCGTGCCGGGGCGCCACTGCGCAAATGGGGAGCGGCTCACGGCAATATCATGGACACAATTGATTTTAGTAAGGCTTATTTGCAACCGAGGCTTGCGCAGGCCAAGGCCAAGGTCAATCAACTCAACCATTTTACCACTTGGACCGATAAGGCCATCGCCACGCTTTTCCCCGCGGCCAAGGACGTGGCGGATGCCAAGAGGAAAGCTGAAAATCCCGGGGGGAACAATCCAAGAGCTGCCGAGTGGAGAGAGGCTGTGAAGGCGAAGAAGGAAGCATACGACAAGGCCGATAAAGCCATGAAGCATTTGGGAGGCTACAATTTTTTTGGCGGGAAAACACTCGATCAAATAGGTCCAATGAGTCTTTCGGTTAATGATCGATTTCTAAATACGTTCAAGGCGGAGGCGACATATCCCCCGGGTCTTAATGGCTTTAAAGCGCCTGCTTCTCAGCATATGACCCAGGCATGTGAGAATTATGCTACAGCGCGAGACGAAGTGCGACGGTTGGAGCTAGAGAATGGGAAACTGAAGCAAAGACTGACCGCCCTGCAGGATGCGGTCAAACAACAACAGGCGGCTTTTGCGAATATCAGTCGGCCGTATTTGACCAAGGGATCGCCAGTTCCCGGGCTTGATGTGTTTAAGGAGAGTCTGGCCGCTGATGCCGGGCAGATCTTACTGGGCAAGAAAACATTTGCCGCTGTCAGCAAGGATTGGGAGGGAAAGAAGGCGGAGATGCCAAAGGAAGCAAAGGCCGATTTGGCCAAGTGGGCAACCCAAGAGCATCACAAGGCCGAGTGGGGAAAGTTCAAGAAGCATAAGATATTTTACCTGGCAGGAACCCTTGGAGGAGTTGGGAGTCCGGTCGTGGTGTCCCTTGTTCAGTTCAATCAATAAGTGATGGCACGCGAGAAACGACAATTACATCCGCAGAAATCATCCAAGCCGTGGTTGCTGGCCGGGGTGGCGGTGCTGGTGCTGTTGGTGGTGGGCATTGGAGTGGGGGTGATACTTTTGGGTGGGAGCAAGGATGGCCCGGACCCCAATGGACAACTTGCGAAGAACCCCGACGGTAACGGGGAGAAGGGCGGGGCGAATATTGCCTCGATAACGGGAGAGCAGCCGGAGATCCAGGAAATAAGGGGTGATGAGAGTAATTCCACATTTCTAGAGTTCTTAGGAAAGAGTCGCGTATTTTTGGTGCCGACCACTGGCGGTCAGGCTGAATTCGGTGAAGATGATCCAAAAATGAAGAATCCGCCCTTGGAAACCTTTTTCAAGGCACTCAAAGTTCACAATAAGGCTAATTTTACCAAAAGTGAAAACCCGGACCCCTTCGAGGCGGCAACCTATTCCATTGGCCCTGACCCCATGAAGCTCAAGGGTGTGAGGCGGATCCCCTACGATAGCACTGGAGGCACACAGGCCAAACCGGTCCAGTATGATCTTGAGGCTATAACGGCCCTGGCGAGCGGTCTAAACCCCGCCAGCAAGCCAGCAGGTATTTATTTTGAATTTCCGGGGGATAAAAGGCAGTGGATCCATATCAAGAGCAAAGGGTTTGAGCCATTTTATATGGTGCCCGTGGAGAGGGGCCGATATCCAGCCCTGATTAACCTTAAAGTGGCTGAAGGGATTGAATTTGATGAGGAATCTATGATCGCCAAGGTGGATCCTGAAATCAAGAGGGCCATCGGGAAACTGCTCAAGGAGAACAATGCTTCACAAAAAATCATGCTGCGTGCCGGGGCGCCACTGGACAAATGGGGAGCGGCTCACGGCAATATCATGGACACAATTGATTTTAAAAAGGCTTATTTGGAACCGAAGATTGCAGCAGCAAATGCCAAGGTTACCAACCTTAAACACTTTGTCCAATGGACGGATAATGCCCTAAAGGATCTTTTCCCCGCGGCCCAGAAAGTGCGGGATGCCCGGGCGGCACTGGAGGCGAACAAAACGGGCTTGCAGGAATTGGCAAAACTCGGGAGGACGTTCACTGCGGAGGAAAAAAAGGCCAGGGCATTATTAAGCAGCCTTGGGATTAATACCCCGCAACAATACGCCTACTATTTTAAGGGTAAGAAAGATTTGAGATTAATTGACGAGAGAAGGGACTTGTCGGCAAATAAAGCTCACGATCAATTGTTCACAGATAGGTCGGGAAAGCAAAATGTGAGTGCGAAGAAAAAGTTTCAAGATGATTTGCGAGCGTACTGCAGGGCTCGGACTTATTGGGAGAACAAAAAGAAAGATGTGGTTAGGCGGCATCAGGGATTTCCGGAAAAGCAGGCAGCACTTAAAACACAAGAAACGGCTTTCACAAGAACTAGTGTGCTATATTTGGGGAGAGGATCAACTGTGCCCGGGCTTGATGCATATAAGGCGACCCTGGCCAAGGATGCCGGTCAGGTTCTATTGGGCAAGGTAACCCTTTCCACTGCCAAAAGGAAATGGGAGGATAGCAAAAAGAAAATGCCGGAGGATTCAAGGGCTGGAGTGGTCAAGTGGAATGATAAAATGCATCAAATGAATGAATGGGAAAAATTCAAGAAACATCAGGTGTTTTATCTGGGGGGAGGGATGGGCATTGATGGAGCGGCCGTGATGTCTCTTGTTCAGTTCAACCAATAAGTGATGGCACGCGAGAAACGGCAACTACATTCCCAGAAGTCATCCTGGCCGTGGTTGCTGGTCGGGGCGTTGGTGCTGGTGTTTTTGGCCTTGGGCATCGTGGTGGGGGTAGTGCTTTCAGGCAAACTCAAGGGTGATTCAGATCCGGCCGGACAACTCGCGAAAAATGAAAAAGGAGGGCCGGCCCAAGGGGAAATTGGTGGAGGAAACCCGAAAGGCGATAGCGGGAAGGGCTCCCGGGAGGGAAAGCCAGGCGTGATCGAGATCGGCTCATTGCTGGGAGGGAAACCAAAGGTCGATGGGATTGAAGATGATGGAATTAATTCGCCTCTTTTGGAGCTAATTAAAAAGAACCGGGTATATCTGGTGTTGACCAAAGCCGGCCGGTCTGGATTCACACAAAATGCTCCCGTACTCAATGAGGATTTGCATTTGGGGGCATTTTTCAAGGCAATCAAGGCTCACCATAAGGACAACAACGTAAAACAAAGCCCGGACAAGTTTGAAGAGGCAACCTATGCAATGGGACCGGACCCCACGCAGCTCAAGGCTGACAGGCCGATCCCCTATGTTTCCAATGGAGGCACTCAAGCCCGGCCGGTTCAATATGATCTTGGCCCCATAACGGCCTTGGCGAGCGGTTTAAACCCCGCCAGCAGGCCGCCAGGCATTTATTTTAGCTTCCCGAGACTCGAGAAGAGGCAGTGGACCCACATCGAGGGCAAGGCCATTGAGCCCTTTTATCTGGTGCCGATGGAGGTGGGCAGATATCCAGCACTGGTTATCCTGACGGTGACTGATGGAATTGTATTTGATGATGAGACCATGACTGCCGGGGTAAAAACAGAAATCACCGAAGCCATCAAGAAATTGATCAAGGACAATAATTTTCCAACTAAAACCATGCTTCGCGCCGGGGCGCCACTGGCAACATGGGGGCTGGCTCACGTGAATACCGGGGAGACGATTGACTTCAAAAAGGCACACTTGGAACCGCAAAAGGCGGTCGCAAATTTAAAAGGCAACAACCCGCACCTGGCGCAATATGAAAAATGGACAAATGAGGCCATCAGCTATTATTTTCCTGCTGCTCAGGCGGTTGCGGAGGCAAAAAAGAGAAATGACGTTTTAAAGACGTTGGAAAAAACAGCGGCTTACACGGAAATGAGTTTACGATTCGTGAAGGGTGGATCTCCCATTGCTGGCCTTGATAAGCATAAAGAAGAGTTGACCAGGGATGCAGTGGAAATAGTGCAGGGACGAATGACCATGCACGTTGCCAGAAAGAAGTGGGAAGCCAAAATGCACGAAATGAAAGTCGCTAGTGCGAAGGCTGAAGCCGACAAGTGGGATAATAAAGAACACCAGCAGGCCGAGTGGAAAAGATTCAAGAAACATGAAGTGTTTTACTTGGCGGGGAGCTTGGGAACCGGCAATAAGGCCGTGGTGTCTTATGTCCAATTCAACCAATAAGTAATTGTGCGAGTAATTCTATAATGAACCTGAGGGAAATCAGCGGCCTTACCCGGCATCTCTCCGAATTGCTCGACAAGGGTCTTCACAAGGCTCGGGAACCGAAGTTGGCTGGCAATTACGAGGGTGCCTGTAAGGACGCCAACAATCGGCTGATCCAGTGCAGTCGGATGCTCGAAGAGGGGAATATGCCTGGGGCCGTCCAGTTGGCCAATGTGAACCCGCCGCTGATGGAACTCATCCGGGCGCTCACTTGGGAGGACGCAGGAATTTGGAGAGAGTATTGCAACAGCAATAAACTCCCTTCACCGCCTGCTTTCGATGGGCCCGCGATCAAGACGTTGACTCAGGCGTTGGTCAATGAGGATGTTATCGGCCCGGAACATCCTCTCTCCAAGGAGTTTTCCAGCCTGATGATGAAGAAGCATCAGGAAGAAGCCTATCGAGTGTTGTGTGTCATTCTGGAGAAGGACCCGAGTAATCAAAGCTACATTTCCATCAAGCCCCAGCTGGAACAGTACATTATAGAGCAAAAAACCGGGCAACTGGCGCAATTCACCTCCAGGAATGATACCGCCCGGACGCTTGTGTTGATGAGGGAGATTGAGGATTTCCCGTTTGCACGCCTGCAAGAAATTGATATTTGGCCCCAAGCGAAAACGTTGGAGTGTTACAACTGGATTACCGAAATTGACCAGTGCCGACAGGCAAATGATTGGAAAGAGGCACAGGAGCGAATCCAGAGAATTGATCAAGCCCGGACAGAGTTTCCTTCGGTGCAACTTACCCCTGAATACGAACAGTATATCAACCAGATACGTGCATGGGTGCAGCAGGAAGAAATCAAGTGGCTGACCCAGCTGAATCTGGATGAAGCTATTCGCAACCTGGAGGTTTTTCTGAGCAACCGGGAAAATGACCGACTGATGCACCGACGAGTGAAATATGTAGATCTTCTGAATCTTCAATTTGATCTGGGAACCCTGTGGAATGACTTGCAATCACTGGAGCAGCCGATTCCTGATACGTTGATCAAGCGGTTCCGGGAGGAGGAGGATGCGTTGGATTACGATATTGAGCGTGCTTCGGTTGCCCGAAAATGGACATATGCTGCCGCGACGGTGGCAGGCGTGGCGATTTGTACGTTCCTCGTTGTCTGCCTAGTGAATTTCAATTCAGCTAAGGCGCTTCGAGCCAAGTTAAAGCAGTATAAAAAAGACCGTGATCTGCATGCTGTGGAAGCGGCCCTTTCCGACATTAGCATGTTGAAGCTTAAGAGGTTGATTGCCCCGGGCTTCAAGCAGGCGATATCTGAAGCACAAACCTATGTTGCGGAAGAAAAAGGTCGCTTAACCAATGTGGTTAAGCAGCTTTCTGAGCTCAAGGAAATACGCGTAGAACCTGCTTTTGATGGAATTGATCTTAGTGACGTCGCCTCCCTTGAGGCAGTGCAAGCCAAACTGGTTGGGGCGGCCAAGCTGGTGGCGGAACTTCCCCCGAAGGATATCGAGACAAACAGTATCGAGCTTATTCGCTTTACCAACAGCTGGGAGACATTTCTGAGGCCGGAGAGAACAAAGCGGCAGGCTCGCCTACAGGAAATTCTCGATCTAATGAAGGCGAATCAGACTAATCTGGTGCTTTTCACGGGCCCGAAAACGGTCGAGAGAGGGGGGGAGGCATTCGATGGAAATGCGACTGAATGGGAGGAAATAGCCAATGTTAAGGTGCCCTACCTGCAACCGACAAAACCCCAAATCGTCCAATACGGCAATTACAAGACCTCAAAGGGAGTATTTCAAGGCCATCTGGATGAATGGAATAAATCAAACGATAAACTAAAAGGAGCTTCCCAGCTTAATGATTTGACGTTGTACATGGGCACCTTGGATGAAATTGCTGTAAACCAAATAACCTCATCCATTAGTAAAAAAGCAATCACGACCATCAAATCCTTTAATCTGGACCAAACACGCATCGTGACAGATTTATTGGCACCGGAAATTTTCAAAAAAAAGGATAACTTCCCCGATTTAATCGGCAGTTTTTCGCTCAAGGCAGAAACGGTCAACGATCCTGATTTTGTCACCGGCATGTCTGATATTATAAACAGCAAAGCAATTCATCAGTACTCACTATATATCGTTGAATGGAAAGATGACGGGGTGTTTAGGTCCTTTGATGAGGTCTATGTTCAAAAGCCGGGTGAGTTGATCTTAAACAACAAAAAACCCGTCAACATGTACATCCCAAGGGAAGCTCAGGGGGCAATTCAGTTTTCACCAAAAATATTCAGGGAAATCCAGCCGAAGATATTTCCTGGCTATAAGGCATCTCTCAATAATGATGATTCACGCAGACTGGCTTTATCCTCGGTAATCCGTGAGGCGAATCTCGAAAATTTATGGGATTTGAAAGAGAAGAAATGGCAGGGTCAAATCTTGGACTGTCTGGACCGGTTGAAGAGAAATATGTATCGCGACGGTCCCTACGGGAGAATATATGCGTTAAGACGACAAGCAGACCCAACCAAACAGTACCCAAGGGGCAATGCGATGCTGGGAGCCTATTTGCTGTATAATATATTGGATTTGGTGAAAGAAAAAGACCCGGAAGCATGGGGATTGGAGTGGTGCCCTTTGGCTCAGGAGGATTTCAAGAAACTTGAAGAACTTAAAATCGGCACGATGAATGAATTGGACTGGATGAGTCGTATCAAGAAAAACACATTCAACGCCAGAGATCTGACTGGAGCGGGGGGGCTGGATAAGTTTTTTTTTACAGCCAACGGTTTTTTTGGGCAAGCAGGCCTTGATCACAATCAAGCACGGTTTGGTTATATGCAGGAGGCAAGGGCATATCATAAACTGATCGCATCGGCCTATGATAGGGGTGAGGGGGTGAGAGTGATTGGGCATGTTGATCCATTGGTTACGGATGTGAACAAATGGTTTACAGCGCGAGCTACTGAGATTTGGGGATACACAACAGAAGGGCCTGAGATTGTACTCAAATCAAGTGATGGGGGCGGATTCGAACGGACTCAGGCAAAAGTTTTGGACTACTCGCCGCTGTTTGTTTTAACCAGCAATCGAGTGAATTTATTCAGACTTTTTTGGCAAGAAAACAAAGGGCGCCCCATTAAGGGGTTGCCCCGGGCGTTTTCTGAGCTGCAAGACAATATAATTTCGGAATCCAATAAATAAATCATGAGTGAACCACGAGGACAACACCGGCGTCATCAACTCAGCTGGAGGAGAGGCGATATTGAAAACTGGTTTGGTGTATTCCAGCCCGGGAGCTATACCAGCACAAACAAGGCCCTTACCTTTATTGTTGCGGTCTTTGCAACGGGCGGTTTTTTCCTTCTTGTTTCATATTTTCAAAAACAACCCTCACTTGAGCCCTATCTGGAGGTGTTCTTGCGTGGGGCAAATAAGTACACCACAATCCCATGCACCTTTCTTTTCTTTTGGGGTATCGTGATGCTCTTTTTCAAGGGAAGGAAAATTAACTTTCAGGCGAAAGCCCTGGATTTGCCCTGCGTTCCTCAAGAGCCGGATTTTTTGCTGAACGAACAAACAGCTAAACCCATTCTGGAAAGTTTATTTGAAATTGTGGATCACCCCCGCCATTTTATCCTGTTTAAGCGCATCGAAGTGGGCCTTTCCAGCCTGCAAAACATTGGTGAGGTAAGGGACGTAGCCGCACTGATTAAAAACCAGGCGGACAACGATGAGGCGCAGATCGCCTCGAGTTATACCATTCCCAGTGCCATTGTATGGGCGGTTCCCATTCTGGGGTTTATTGGCACCGTCCTGGGCTTGAGTCGAGCGATCGGAGAATTTGCCGGGGCCCTGAACTCGGGCGATAATCTGGCCAAAATCAAGGAAAACCTTTCCGGGGTGACTTCTGGCCTGGCAACAGCCTTTGAAACAACATTGGTAGCCTTGGTCTTTGCGCTGATTGTCCAGCTCTACCTTAATTTCCTCCAAGCGAAAGAGTCGAAGCTGCTTGATGAATGCAATGAATATTGTCACCAAAACGTCATTGCGAAACTGCGATTGACCAAGCAGGAGCAACTATACGATCCACAACTCATAGCACAAGTAGCGCAAATGGCCCAGGCTCAGGCTCAGGCTCAGGCTCAGGCTCAGGCTCAGGCTCAGGCTCAGGCTCAATATGAACAACAACAGCCCGCGCAGGGTCTTCCTCCGGAACAGGGGGGGCATTACGTAGATCCAAATCAGGCCCAGTAGTCTTGCTAGAGGAGGTTGTCAATGGGGGCAGGTAATTTCAGGAAAAAGTTACAAGACCCGGTCAACTTGTTTTCCTTTCAGGATATTATCATAGGTGTCACGGGCATATTGATCATGTTCACCCTTATTCTGATCATTTCCTCACAGAAGAGCTCCAGCTCGGCTGATGACTTGACCAAGGATCAGATTGAAAAGTTAGAGGCTCTGCAAAAACTCATGGAGTCACTCATGAAGTCGCTGTCTGAAATTGACAAGGATATTCAAGCAATGGGCGGGGCCTTAAGCCCGGAGCAACTACAGGAGAAATTGAAACAACTTGAGGAGGAGTTGGCCAAATTTCAGAAACAGATCGATACAGAGACATCATCACTCGAAGAGGAAATTAAGAAAAGAAAAGAGCAGGTTGAACAGGTCAAGCAGCAAACTGTTGTCGATAAAGTTGAACTGGAGAAATTGAAGGAGAAACTTAAGGAATTGAGCCGACAGACCCTGTTTCTTCAGGGGGAGGATCGTGCGACCGATATTTTAGTGCTCGATGTTTCAGGCGAGCGCTGCGAGTGGTTTTGGCGCAAAACCCCTGATGCGAAGAGCCAGTTCCCGGCCGGTGACACCACCAAACTCAACCAATTGATGGGAACCTTGGACAAATCGGAACATCAGGTCGTTATTTTTTGTCGGCCTTCAGGAGTCCTGCACTTTCGAAAGTATCAGTTTTTGGCGGATAAGCTCGAGCTGAAATTTGGGACGGACTCACTGACGGAAACACAAATCATCCAGTTTGATGATGGAAAATAGATTTCATGGCGGGTAGACGATTAAGTCGGGAAACTGATTCGATGGGAATGCTGCTGGATACAGTATGCAATTTCTTTGGTGGGATTGTGCTGATTGCATTGCTGGTCGCACTGACCTCTTCCAACGAATCCTCGAACAATCAAAAAGATTCGCAGGAGGCAATGAAGGAAACGATCGAACGAAAAATTAAGGATTCGGAGTCCGACCTTGCTGCCCTGGATGCTTTCAAGGACGAGTTTGACCAAGCTGCACTACTCTTTGCCACCGTTGCCAAAATGGAGAAAACCGTCCAGTTGCACAGGGAACTTGAAACCGTGCGGCAGGAGGTTGTGGAGCAACAGTCAATCAACGATGAAATCAAAAAGCAGCTCGAGACCATTAAGAGTCAAATTGCCCTTGGCAAGAAGAAGGTCCGTTTCCCAAATCGCAAGCCTCCCAGCAAGGATTCGATTGTTGTAATTGTTGCAAATGATTCGATCTATCCCGTCTTATCCTGGAACAACGGTGAACTTATCCCCAATAGAACAATGGTTGATTTCAAGACTATCAAGGGGTCGGCTCTTCTGGTGCCCAAGCCGGGGGCGGGGCTGCTTCCCTCTGCCCTGGACACTTCATTCATCGACCAAGTGCCGGACTCCTATTATCTGATGTTTGCGGTATATGAAGATTCTTTCAACGCGTTTAATGAGGCAAAGCATGCGGTTGCATCAAAAGGGTTTGATTACGGCTGGGCCCCATACTTGAAAGGGGAAAGGATTGTCATCAGCCGCCAAGGGGCAAAGCTGCCGGTAGAGTAGATTTTCCACATCAAAATGGGCCGCTTGTGTTAGTTTGTAGCGGATGTACACAGGCACAATGAATAGGACCAAAAAACATGAGGTCGGTCAGTCCCCTTGGCGCTTTTTGCCTCTGGTGTTGGCAGGCGTCTGGATTCTGCTTCTTTACTTCCTGCTGCGAACGGAGAATGCGGCTCCGTCAGGCGATAAATTGGGTGAGAAAGGTTTGCTTCTATCTAGCGCCGGGCAGATTGGGGCGGAGGGGGGCAAAAAGTCCGACCCGCAAAAAACCAAAACGGACGCTGTTCCCAGTGGAAATGTAAATATTGATTTCTCAGGGGCCACTAACGCATTGGCCCTGTACGGTTCGGATTTGCGATTATTGGGAGGACAAAAAGGAAACTCAGGAAACAAAAAGGGGCTCAAGCAACCCGGCAGCCCACCATTGGCTAATCCGCCACCCAAAAATTCTCCTGGCAGTAAAGCAATCAGCAAGGGGAGTTTTACTGTGTGGACATTTCCGGAAGATCCCAGTCCGGGTCAGTCCTACTGGGTTATAATTCAAGTGAAACATAAGGATAAACTGGTCAACTACACCAGAGCGGATTTGTCCGGAACAGTAGAAGGCACTGATACTTATCGCACACAAATAGCCACCCACAATCCAGCAAACCTTTGGGTGAAGGGCAATATTGCCCGCCTTGCATTATTTATTCCGGGAGGAGCAAAACTTGTTAAGGACGTCATTGAAATCAAATCCGCCCTGCTCGAGGAAGAGCAATCCATTTCAATTTCCTTTTGACGCGGTGGCCTTGATGATTGAATAATCAAGGTTCCTGGGTCGTACAGAAACAATCATGCCCCGCCAATTATATTTTCAACCTGTGATATTTTGATAACGCAATATGCCTGAATCACATAAATTCATGTGCCAGACGTGTGGGGCGAATTTGGACTACCCCTCAAATTTTGAGGGGCAAACCATCGTTTGCAGTTCATGTGGGCTAAACACATTACTCAAGAATATCAACCCGCCCAAGGAGGCAGCTGGAGATGCCCCGGTGCCAATCAAGCTTCCTCCCGCCGATCAACCCTCATCCTCCGAGCCAACCGCTCAGCCCGCTCAGCCCGCTCAGCCCGCTCAGCCCGCTCAGCCCGCTCAGCCCGCTCAGCC
>CAZTTU010000014.1:30985-34392 GCA_964616045.1 uncultured Verrucomicrobiota bacterium
CGGATCCAGTGGCGCTAACCCGCTGGCCATTGCCGGCATGGTGAGTGGCATTATAGCGCTGCTCACCACCTGCTGCTGTGGAGGGTTGCCTTTTAATATTGTGGGCCTTGTCCTCTCTATCATTGCCCTGAAAAAAATCAAGACAGACCCAAGTATGGGAGGCAAAGGGATGGCCATCGCGGGCCTAATTTGTTCAGCTCTGAGCTTGGTTTTGTGTATTTTGAGTTTTGTTTTTGGCTTCGCGTCAGCTTTTTTAGATGCGGTGAAATGATCATGATGGAGAGCTTGTGGAATCTGATGGAATTCTGGCCAGAATTAGATTATATTAAATCCTAGTTTAAGGGATGCATGAATGGACCTGATCAACCTGACGTAGTCGAAATCGATACGAGCCATAGAAAGCATGCTGTTATTACCGGCGTCTTGTTCCTCGTACTATGCATACTCTTATACTTTGTTTTTGCAGTATTTAATCAACCGGATGTCAGTCTTAAGGGGACTTTAAATAAAAAATCCACCGAAGCCATGGGAGAAGGAACGGGGTCGCCCAAGGTTTCTCCACCGGATGTTCCCGGGGGAGGAAAGCCTGTGGAAAAAACCGAAGAGGTTGCCGAGGAGGTTGCCAAGCCTGTAGATTTGCAATCATCCACCAACCCGCCACCATCCCTGTTCGTAAGTATTGATGTGTCGGAAGAAGCAGTGCAAGGCAAGGGTAAAGGCAAGGGCAAGGGCATAGGCAAAGGTAAGGGGAGTCCTTCAAAAACCAAAAAATTTGGAAATCGGGGTCTTAAAGGCAGGGGCAGGGCGATGGGTAATGGAGCCACTCCGGCGGTTTTTGACGCCATCGATTTGGGATTGGAATGGTTGGCAAGAAATCAGGAATCTGACGGAAGATGGGATTCAAGAAAGTGGCGCGGGGGTGGTCATGACTTGGGGGTTACCGGCTTGGCGCTTCTGGCTTTCCTGGGTAATGGCAATTCCCATGCAGATGGAAAATACCGTGAAAATGTCTTGAGGGGACTAAATTGGATGGCCCGGCGCCAGAAAAAGAGTGGAAATCTGGGGTGGGAAACGTTTTATGAGCAGGGCATTGCCACCATGGCTCTCTGTGAGGATGTTGCCATGACCTATGACAATAGATATCGAAACGTGGCCGGAAGAGCAGTGGAACATATACTTGCAAATATGGCGCCGAACGGTGGGTATGGATACGGGGGGCCCGGTAATGACACTTCTGTGTTCGGATGGCAAATTATGGCCATTAAATCTGCGGTGGTCGCAAATCTATTTCCTACTTTTCCAAAGGAAGCTCAGGCGGAAAAATATCTGCAGTTGTCCATTAAGCCTGATGGATCAACGGGTTATCGAGGCGGCGCTGGAGGGAACACCACAATGACGGCCATTGGATTATTCTGTCGAATCTTTGTGGGGTATAAAAAGAATCATCCTCAGGTGATTAAGGCTGCAAAGCTTGTTTCCAATGCAGGCCCTAACGTGAAGAAGCAATACTACACGTATTACAGCACTTATTGCATGTTTCAAATAGGTGGACTCGAATGGAAGAAATGGAACGATAATTTTCGGGATCCCTTGATAGCCTTGCAGATAAAATCGGGGCCCAACAAGGGATCGTGGGACAAATGGGGGCATGGAGGTGGAAGAGTTTACTCCACCGCGCTAAACATAATGTCGCTGGAAGTATACCAGCGATATTTGCCGTCTTATTGGTAGAAAATCCCCTCCGCGGCGGCTGCTCCTGACTCAAATTCCATAGCTTCAGGCTCTCCGTCTTTCTTCACCACAACTGCTTTACTTATTTTTCTCAGCCTCCATCCG
This sequence comes from uncultured Verrucomicrobiota bacterium, assembly GCA_964616045.1. GTDB lineage: Bacteria > Verrucomicrobiota > Verrucomicrobiia > Limisphaerales > UBA1100 > UBA1100. The sequence continues at coordinate 32,822 of CAZTTU010000014.1, forward strand.
GGTCATGAGCCCGGCGAATTCAGGATGGTCGTGGATGGTTGATTGCTGCCAGCTACAGTCCCCATCCCACAAACCTGGAACAGCATGGCTTTGTGTATTACTTTTTGCCGATGGCATGCAGCGCCTTGAAGCCGCGCAGATAAATGCGGCCATTGGAGAGGACGGGCGAGGCGGTGAGTTGATCGTGGACCTTGTTTTTAAACAGCACCTCAAACTTGGACCCTGCCTTGATGACCGAAACAGTGCCATCACGGGCTGTGACATAAATTTTACCATCGGCAGCCACGGGTGAGGCTCGGTACGTCTGTGCATGGGCGCGTTCCGAATAGTGCTGCTTGCCGGTTCCGGCGTCCAGGCAGAGGATGGAACCGTTCTCGCGATTGAGGTAGACCTCGCTGCCGTAGATGAGAGGCGAGACAACGTCCGGCGTGCCGCGCGTGAGCCGCCACTGCTCGCCCTTGGCGCCAGACATGATAAGCCCAGTGGCATTGGGCTGCACACCCACCACGCCGCGACCCTTTGCAGATGGTACCACAATGAGCCCGGGCGAGGCCACGGGCGAGGCCACGAAGCGTAACGTGCGGTTGTAGCGACTCTTGGGATTCAGGCCGCCAACGCGCCAGATTTCTTTCCCGTCGGCAAGCCGATGCGCGATGGCGTAGTCATTGCCGTGCGTGATAAGCTGCGCCTGTTTGCCATCCTGCCACAGGCAGGGCGAGGTGTACGCATGTTCACATTCCGCCACGCCATCGCTCGGCCGTTCAACCTTCCAGATTTCCTTGCCGTTCGTTGCGTCAATCGCCACCACCCATGCGCCTCCTGAGTGGATGAGCTGCAGATAAAGCCGACCCGCATGCAAGAGCGGTGTGGTATGATAGCCGAAGCCGTAATGAAACTTTCCGTAACGTTCCTGTGCATTAAATCGCCACGCCTCTTGGCCATCAAAATCAAATGCCACCACTTCGCCCATGCCGGTCATCGTGTACACACGCTCTCCATCCGTGCTGGGCGAAGGCGACGCCAACGTCTTCTCGCCGCTCGCCTTGCCGCGCCCTTCGGCTACTTTCGACGTCCACAGTATCTTTCCTGTTGTGCTCACGCACAAGAGCGAGATCTGCTGCTCCGCCTGTGCCATCAAAAAAATCTTCCCACCCCAAATCACCGGCGTTGCCGAACTTCCACCCGGCAACGGCAACTCCCACGCTACATTTTTCCCCTCGCCCCACTCCACTGGCAGCCCCTTTTCAGTACTCACGCCGTCATGATTTGGCCCTCGCCAGTGAGGCCAGTTGCCAGCAAACGTGAAGGCAGCCAGCAGGCAATAGAGGATGAGTGGAACGGTTTTCGTCATATCAAAATCAATGTTTCTGGTAGCCGGATTGTTTGAGATAGACCCCACCTTTGCCAAGTTTTATTCATATCCTGCAACTAATTCCATTCAACAAGTCTATATGGTCGGGCACAAAGTCATGAAGGTGGTTTTATCGCCGCCACTATATCGTCACCACGGACGGGGGCAAGGCCTGTGAAAAACCAGTGAAAACGGTGTGGACACTAATTAATAACCTCAG
>CAZTTU010000015.1:0-33659 GCA_964616045.1 uncultured Verrucomicrobiota bacterium
GGCTGGGGCTGGGGCTGCGGCTGGGGCTGCGGCTGGGGCTGCAGCGGGGGCTGGGGCTGGGGCTGGGACTGCAGCGGGGGCTGGGACTGGCGCTGCGGCACCACCGGGAGGCAAATTAATTTTTACCGTTTGTGCAGAAGCAGCTGAGGGGACCGCGGCCTTAACCGTAGCCGGAGCACCACCAGGAGGTGCCGCACCTCCGCCACCGGCAGGTATGTTGATCTTTATGGTCTGCTTGTCGGCCGGCTTTTGCGGCACGCCGATACGAACGGTGGCTTTTTTTTGCGATGGCGCTGCAGGCGCACCGGGAACGGTGTCTCCCTGTATTGTCGCATATGGATCAGGATCAGCCACGGTCTTGACTCTTTCAGTCCCCTTGTTAATTTACAACCACCACGCACGGGCGCCACACCTCTATACACTAGCATAAAAGTGACACGGACGAAAGGATTTACGCCACGCGCCACAGCACAGCATATGTTATTTATTATAGAAATCACATTTGAAGGAGAAACTCGCAAGGTGGAAGCTGAAAAGCCTGAGGTCATCGTGGGCCGCAGCACACCCGTCGAGGAAGTGGATGTTGACCTAAGCCCAGACAAAATGGTTTCCCGAAAGCATATTATCCTAAAAATGGAATACAACATGGGCACATCCAAGAATGAGGCATGGATTCATGATCAGGGCAGCAGCCGCGGCACACTTTTAAATGGGGAGCCGGTAACCGATCCTGTCAAAATTACCAAGGAAGATATTATTCAAGTTGGCGAATCGGAAATCCGTGTCTACCTTCGGAAAAAGCCCAAGCCAAAAAGCAAAATGAGCTTCCAGGAAAAGGTAGAAGCTCGAAGCCAAAGCTTTGGTGAACCGAAATCAAAAAGAAAACCCAAGGATAAAATTTCCAAGGATAAACTATCAGGGCTACCAATCATGGTGGAAGCATCTCCGCCGCCCGAGGAACCGCCTCCTCCACCAATCGAGGAACCACCACCTCCACCAGCTGAGGGGCCGCCCACATCTTCGCACGATGAAGTTTCACCAGGCGTGATGGCCACACTTTTGAGCGGGGTGTGCCAAACAGAATCGGCCGGATTTGTCGCCTACTCGATCGAAGATCTTGCGCACGCAGTAAACCGGTATGCCCGTGAACAAGGCTTGCAAGCCATCAGTGCCTCGGTGGTGCAGGAAGACAAGGGAACAAGGGCAAGTTTTCGAGCGCTGGTGGTATTCATCAGGACAAACCCCAACTAAGCCAGAGCCCCTTTGGCGACTGAAACGAACGCACGCATCTTGGCTGAATCTTTTTTGCCTGGCTCACTTTCCACGCCACTGGAGACATCCACGGCAAATGGCCGCACTTTGCGCACCGCTTCAGCTACATTTTCCACCGTTAGCCCGCCAGCCAAGAAGAGCGGCCGGCCAATTTCCTGTGCGCGCACCGCCAAGTCCCAGTTAAAAGTTTCACCCGTTCCTCCCATGGCATCCTCAACATGGGCATCGAGCAGGATTCCATCGGCTGGAAATTCCCGCATGACCTCGAGGGTTTCAGGGCCTTGCATGCGAAATGCCTTCAGGGCCATGACATTATAACGTCCGCAATCCTCCGGCGATTCGTCTCCATGAAATTGCACAATATTTAGCGTGCAATCCCTAATCGCCTGATTAATCAGGGATTCCCCAGCATTCACAAAAACACCTACACGCGCAATGTGCTTTGGCAACGCGGCAGAGATGGCCTTAGCCTGCTGGATCGTAACATGGCGAGGACTGCCCTCAAAAAACATCAGGCCAACCGCATCAGCACCCGCTTCAGCCGCCGCCAATGCATCATCCACGCTGGTGAGGCCGCAAATTTTGACGGTCACACTCACCTATCGATCCCGTCCCAAGCCGAGCTTGCGGCAATACCGGATGCTACGCTCGATATCGCCCTTCTGGAATTGCTGCTGCGCAGTCTTGCGATCCACTCCCTCCGGCGCCTTGAATGTCCCGATCGCCTTTCCACGTTTGGCAAAAGCCTCAAACTTGCCGTAACCCTTCGGCTTGCCCTTCGGCCATGCTTTCCAGAATTCCTCCCGCTTTACCTTAAGCTCGTGGTTGAAGCCCGAAATCGTCTCAATGCAAACTGGAGCTTCCGGACAAACCTTGGAAAAGTGCGCAAAATATTTTTTCCAATCCACCAGGCCCTCGCCCATGGCAGTCCAGGCCGCTGTGTAGCCATTCTCGCTTGACCACACCATCGTGTCACGCAGGCTGGTGGTAAACGTGTAGGGAGCCAGATTAATCAGATTCTCGTACGGATCTTCAAGTGTCCATACCGCGTTGCCTGAATCCATGTTCACCCCCACCCAATCCTTGCCGGCTTCCTCAACCAATCGCACCAATTCAAGGGAGTGCATGTCACCGGCATGGTTTTCCATGGCAATCTTGACGCCGACATCGGTGGCGCGCGACTTGTTTGCCTTGAGCAATTTCACTGTATCATCGATGCGTGCCTCGATCCCACCTTCAGTCAACCTATCCTTGCGCGATCCAAGAATCACGCGGAACACCGGCGAACCCAACACCTTGGATACCCGAAGGCCCAGCGCCAAATGTTCCGCCGCCGATCCCCAGTCTTTTTTGAAGGAAACTGAGGTTGGGCAGATGCTCCACGAGCCGACATAGAGCTGGATGCCTTTGTCATCGGCATATTGTTTCACCCCTTTGAGATAGCGATTCGTGAAGCTCTCGAACGGGCCAAGGTCAGTAATGAAAAGCGAATCACAACGAAGCACCGCCGCGTAGTCGATCAGTTCCTTTGCCTTCCAGCCCATGGCGCGCACGGCGAAATTGTCTAGGCCCAGCCGAAGGCGCTGCTGGACCTTTTCCTTGGCCCAAGCCGGGATGGCAGCCAATGTTCCGGCGGTGGCGGTCAGAAAATCGCGTCGATTGATAGCATTCGTTGGCATGACCCCATTGGGAAACAGGCTGGCCCGCGAATCAAGACTGTTTCTCTACTCAAGCTTGTTTTTTTCGGGCAAACACTCTTGACTATCGCCCGTGCCAATCACTGGGATCAACTGCAACTCAAGCTCAAGAAACTTGGCCCCAACCACCCCCACCAAGCGAACCAAGGCCGGATTGGATGAATTGGCTGTGGAATTAGAGAAGAAATGAAACCCATCGATCTCTCTCAGCTGAAAACCCACCCGCTCGCCGAACGCGACAGCATGGCAACCATCAAGGAAACACTCATTGATCCTGCCACCTCGCCCGCAAAACTTTCTACCGCAAACAGAAAGCACCTTGAGCGTTGCGCCAATGACATTCGATCCGCGCGCGAGGCCGGTGCCAGTGTAATGTGCATTTTCGGCGCGCACCTTATCAAGAACGGCGCGCAAGCCCTCTTGGATCGTCTCATGGCAAAAGGCTGGATCACGCACCTGGCCACCAATGGCGCAGGCGTGATTCACGATTGGGAATGGGCGCACCACGGCCGCTCAACCGAATGCGTGCGTTCCAATGTCGCCACCGGCACCTTTGGCGCCTGGGAGGAAACCGGCCGTTACCTCCACCTCGCCCTGCTCGCCGGCGCGGTAAACGGCGAAGGCTTCGGCCACAGTGTCGGCCACATGATAGCCGAGGATGGCGTGATGCTGCCCAAACAAGCAGAGTTAGAAACTCAACTGCGCGATGAGCCCCGCCACCCATTATCCCCTTCCCGCGCCGATCTGCTGCAAGCTATGCAGCGGCACGACCTTGCCGAAGGTCGCAATGAAATTCCCCACAAATGGAAAAGCTCCTGCGTTTTAAACAGTGCCTTCGCCCACAAGGTGCCCTACACCGTGCATCCGGGCATCGGCTACGATATCATTTCCAACCACCCCATGTTCAACGGTGCAGCACTCGGTCGCGCAGCACAATTGGACTTCGCCACTTTCGGCGGCGCGATTGAGGAGCTCGATGGCGGCGTGATACTGTCGGTTGGAAGCGCGATCATGGGACCGCAAGTTTTTGAAAAGAGCATCTCCTGCGTGAACAACCTGCGGCTCCAGGAAGAAAGGTCAATCGTACAGGGCCATTCCTTTTTTGTAGTGGATATTCAGGATGGCGGAGGCTGGGACTGGGCTCAAGGCGAGCCGCCCAAGGATAATCCCGCCTATTACCTGCGCTTCTGCAAAAGCTACGCGCGCATGGGCGGTGCCATGCACTACGCCCAATGTGACAACACCACGTTCATGCATCACCTATTGCTCGCGCTCGACTCGTGAACGCCGACCGGTTTCAGGAAATCACCTCCCGCTACACTGATTTACGCATCGCGGTGGTGGGCGATTACAGCTGCGACCGGTATCTGGAGATCGATCCAACCAAACAGGAAACCTCCATTGAAACCGGTTTGTCCGTGCACAACGTCACCAACGTACGTGCCCAACCCGGCGCAGCCGGAACCATAGCCAGCAATCTCGCCGCACTCGGCATTGGTGAAATCTGGCCGGTGGGTTTTTGCGGTACCGATGGTGAAGGTTTTGAACTTTACCAAGCCCTCAAGCAACTACCCGGAGTCAAGATGGACCATTTTATTGAGAGCGCAGAACAACACACCTTCACCTACCGCAAACCGCTCGTGATGGAGGCCGGCCAATCCCCGCGTGAGCTCAACCGACTGGACAGCAAAAATTGGCACCCTACCCCGCCCGCATTGCAGAACCAACTGACCAATGCCGTTCGGGTTCTTGCCGCTAAAGTAGATGTTATGATCGTTCTGGATCAGGTGGACGAGCCGGAAACAGGCGTGGTGACAAAGAACCTGCTGAGTGCTATCGATGAAATTCGCAATCAAACCCTCGTGATTGGCGACAGCCGGCGCGGCCTAAAGGATTGGCCGCACATCGTATACAAGATGAACACCACTGAATTGGCGCAGCTTACCGGGCAGGTTTCAAATTCACCTGAATCCTCAGCCCTGACGCTCTCAAAACAAACGAGCCAACAAGTTTTTGTGACCTTGGCGGAGAGCGGCATCATTGGCGCCACACCCGATGGCACCACAACACACTCCCCTACCCTGCCCGCGCGTGGCGAGATCGACATCGTGGGTGCTGGCGACGCGGTGACGGCCAACCTCGCCACCGCCTTGGCCGCCGGCGCAGAACTTTCAGAAACTTTGGCTCTGGCCAATGTGGCAGCCTCGGTGGTCATACACAAACTCGGCACCACGGGCACTGCCACAGTAGAAGAAATGCGTGAAGCCCTTGGGTAAAGCCCCCTGGGCATCTCACCCACTCACCACAGCATCCAATGGGAAGATTTTAGCAGCCGGTGCTTTTTGTTACCCATGGTGAGAATGAGAACTTGAAGGTTATTTGAATTGGCATAGTCCATGCCCTTTTTGGCGCCCAGCACACTGATGGCGGTGGCGCGGCTATCAGCCACAGTAGCCGATGCAGCTACTACTGTGACGGCGATGCGATTGGTAAGGCCGATACCGGTGCGGGGATCCACGATGTGCGAATAACGCCGGCCATTGATCACCACGAACTGCTCGGTGTCGCCCGAGGTGGAGAGGGCTTGGTGTTTCAGAAGGGTGGTTCGCGGATAAATGTTTCCGAATTCATCCACGGCACGAATCTCCACCCGCCAGCCTTCGCTCCCGACCGGTGGGTCGCTGGTGAGCATGTCGCCACTGGCCGCTACAAATGCACGGCGGATGCCGTTTTGCTTCAGGACTCGCATGGCCTCATCCACAGCATACCCCTTGGCAATGCCACCAAGGTCAAGTTGCATGCCAGCAGACAGCAGGGTGACGGTAAGATCGCGGGAATCGAATTTGATTTTCTGAAAACCAACGCGCTTGGTGGCAGCCACAAGTGAATCCGTCGCAGGCATTTGGGTGCGTTTACGAGATTGGCGCCACAGGCGAACGCTCGGACCCGCAGTGATGTCAAACGCGCCACCTGTCCCACGCGAAAGTCGCTGCGATTGTTGGATGATGTCAAACAAATCACTGCTCACCAGAACCGGTTTACCATTGGGCTTGGCACAGAGGCGGTTAAGTTCACTGGACGGACTATAGTCTGAAAAGATCGAGTCGAGCTCTTCCACGCGGTCGTAGGCCAGACGGGCAACGCGCTCGGCAGTTGCTTGGTTGGGAGCATAAAACTTGAGATGGAATTTAACCCCCATCTCGGGATTCACGTACTCAAACCGTTGCCATGTGGAATCGCTCGGCACAGTCTGGCAGCCGGTCAATATCCAGAATCCCATCAGGCAAAAAAAGAACACCCGCATGCCCGAAAGGTGCGGATGTTTGCCGAATTGAGCAATCCGTTAAATGAGCAAGGGTGACTGAATCGCCCTCTTTCAACTAGAAAACACATTTTCTTCACGTTGAACACGCGCTTAGGTGCCCCCTTGAGCAAAAGGCCTAAACCCTACAAATTTAAGAAGTGCAACGACAAGGGTGGTGTCTACTACATCATGACAAAGCCACGGGCAAATCAAGGAGCTATCTATGGGCCACTGTCTGGAAAGAATGTAGGAACCACGCGAAAACAGTAGCGTGATGAATGGGTGAACTGGCTGTGGTTCCTTTGGTTTACGGATGCCTCCAATGCTGACGTGGCCGACATGAAAGCAGAATGTGTGAACGTGGAGGATCGCATAACCAACCTCGGTCACTCCAGTTTTGAAATAACCCACCACAACGACAAGAATCCAAAGGTGGTTTCGGCCTCGATTGAGGTGCTGAATCGAGGCTTAAAAGTAGCCTGAAAAGAATACAGAACTCTTAAAATCAATTGACGAAAAATTGAAAGATTAAGGTCGCCCAATCCTTCACCATCAGGAATACGGTAGCAAGCATCACAAGGAATATGACAGTTAGCGGTACAAGGCTCATTCCAAGGAAAACAAATCTAATTTTTTTCATGCACCTGTTTGTACGTGCCAAAAACAGGGTTCTTACAAAGCAGTTGCAATGTTGCTGGCCGATTGCCTATTGGAAATGGGATTGGCATCCCCCCGCCACGCCTGCTCAAGGACTGATGCCACGCTATTTTGGACGTGCATCAAGATCGCCAAGGCTTTGCACCGCTTAAAATTCCACGTCTGCCCCAAGGAATCATCTTGAAAATCTACGCTGCCGTTAAGCCATCGACTGAGTTCGGGTTCCTTCTTCCCACACCCAATCAACTCCACAGTCATCGCCAACAGGAGGAGTTTCTAAATACCGCCAACCCTACCACCACGTTTACCCCGCAAACCCGAATTTGCGGCCATGAGAAATGACTGCGAAAGCTCTACTACTTAGCATCTTCATTGAAAACCTGCTCCGCCCCATGAATCCTAACCGGTTTGTCTTACCAAAACTGCTGCTTTAGTCAGCGCAAAATCAAAACGGGCAGGTTGAGCTGCTGGTTCTGACGCAGGAGCTCATAGATGCTATCCAGTGAAAGATTGATTTCATCCACCAAAGCCTGTATTAGTATTTGGTGTTTTTCGGGCAATAACTCCCTCATTTGCCCCCAAGGCAAATCTGCATCCGCCTCCAGCCAGCAAAGTGTCTCCTCACGCCAATACTCTCTTTGTTTTCGGGAAATATCGATCTGTCGCATCTGCTGATTCACCGCATTGATGTTCCCTGTTAGTTCCACAAGGTTTTCCTTCAAAACCATCCTTTGCTGTGCTCGCAGCAGCTGGAGCAAATGGCCGTACTCGAGCAATTCATTGCGCAACGCCTCAGCCAATCGATCGACTGCCTGTGCAGGGCATAGATGTGCCAAAGAATTTTCAATCATGACTGCCTCCGTGACTGAATTTGGCCAGATCCATTTTCATTTTTCTGTCGGATAAAAACTTCGAAGGTTCATCGCCGATCCCTCATAAAATATATCGGCAATCAGCACGGTTTTATTACAATTATTTTTGGAATAAATGGGCATGCACCGGACTGCGACTCCGCTGAAGGATGTGAAGCTCAATGGTTTGGATAAGGAATGCGCCATATCATTCCTCGATGAGTGCAGTGGCCTGTGCGGCAACTAGAAACCAGCAAACCATCAGGGCGGCGAGTTTGTGGATGCGTGGCGGTGATTAGGGACCGACGGCAACCGGGAACAAAAAAAAGCTAGCCTAACTGCATTCCAACAGCAACAACCCAAAAAAGCAATGAAATCAATGATATCATTATTTGTATAATCCCATGGATAATTGCCCCGTTAATAATATTCCGAATACCATAGTAAAGGCATACGAGAGCGAGGGGAGCGCAACAACATAATGCCAACGCGGCCCATTTGTAGCCCTCTTTTATGTCTGGGTTATCAGGACCAGAGCATTCAAGAACAATATCCACTTCCGGCTCATCACTTTCGATTGCCTTGTATGCAAAGTGTATTTGTTCAAATTCTTTCCAGTTCCTTAGCGGCACCCATCCGGGCATCCCTGGTCGTTTAGCGGGCGTATCCCCATCAATAGTTCCAGTTTTTGCTCCATGGCGAATTTGCCCAACCGTGTATGGACCATGCTGCTGCCCAGCCACTGACATCATAATCTCACAAGGCCCTTCATCCTCAAAAACCTCCTGTTTCTTTTCCAAAGTCGGAGGCGTTCGCTCCACAAAACATTCTTGAAACTGGGGAAACTTATTTAGGCTTTGCCATGACCCTGTGCCCACTAATTGAACGTTGGTATTAATTTCAATTGCACCATTCTCGATAAAACTACGAATCTCAGCTTCAGTGTAAGGACCCAATGCCTTCCCGCCAAGAGCTAGGTAATACTGTCCGGGTAATTCTTCGGCCATCTTTAGTCACAAGTAGAAGGATTGCGGTGTCTATTCATCCATACACAGCCCCATCGCCAAAAAGCCAGCACGAGTTTCATGCCGCCACTCTAGCACCACGCCCACGCCGGGAAACGAAAACCACCACGCCAGCAGGGGGGTGGGTTTGTGGATGTGTGGCGGTGATTAGCCTACCGTAGCGGCTTTGGGACCCTTTTGCCGATTAGGCCGTCAGGTAACGGCTGCGGCGCTGGTTTCGGTTGCAGGACTTCTGGTTCGGCGGGTTTGTCATCCGGCTCGCCCGGATTGGCTTCAGTGCAGCACCCTACCAACACCACAGCCATCGCCAACAGGAGGAGTTTCTTCATGCGCCAACTCTACGCACCACACTTCCCTCCGTAAACCCGAATTTCCGCCCAAATAAATGGCCACAGATATTGCGAGCAAGGAACCCACTCAAATTCGAGCCGGAGACACCATCAAATGGAAAAGATCCATCGATGGCTCCCCCAATGTTCAGACCTTGAGCAGGCGTGGCAGAACCTTCATGGGAAAGAGTGGGGGCGGTTACTTCGAGGGGTTGCTGTGGATTTTGCACTTCGGCAACGCCTTTTGCAATTGAGCCACACCTGCCTTTGTTACTTTGGTATTACGCAAGTCAAGCATAGAGAGACGCTTGAGCTTGGCCACCTCTCTTAGGCCCACGTCAGTGATTTGTTTACAACTTTCCAACTCGAGCTTTTCGAGCTTTTCGAGCTTTTCGAGCTGCTTGAGACCTGCGTCCGTTATATTGGCGGCAAACAAGTCAAGCGCCTTTACCGTTCTCAAATCCGCCTTGGTGGGTTCGTTATCTAATTTAAGGAAAGACACGCGAACCGCATACTCAACTATTGCCTTTTGCTCGGGACTAACGGAGGTCGAGGCACACCCCACCAGCGCCGCCAGCACAAACATCAAGGGGAAGTATCGCATGCCCACACCCTACGCCTCCCGCCATACCTGCTCAAGGACTGATGCCACGCTCTTCTGGACGTGCATCAAAATTCCCAAGGCGTTGCGGAACCTTTATGAGAAAGAGTAATCACAGCTTATTCCTCCTTACGTTGTTGTCTGGCGCGGGTGGGGGCTGCTTCGAGGTTATTTAAGCAAACCTGTAAACCAATTACTCCAACCCTCCAGCAAGGCAATAGTAAACCAATGGCAACAAATGACATTGAAAGACCGCCAATTTGCACTAAATCTTTAAGGAATTAGGCGAAGGGATCCCAATTGCCGGGCTGGGCGACAGGGTACTTACCATCCTCGCCCTTCATCGCCGGCGGATCGGATTTCAAGGTCCAGTCATCGATGCCGAGACAGTAGTCACGACCCCTGTTGAGGAGATCGTCCCACTTGAGAACACGCCCCGAGTAGCAAGCCTCGCGCCCGAGTATGGCCGTAAAGGTCGACTTGGCGCCGTAGTCACCCTCATTGTAGGTCTCACCCTTAATCAGGGTCTCGATAAGGTCAGTTTGCTCCTGTTGATGGCCGCCACCCTTGCCGACGATGCGGATCGGATCCTTGCCAAACTGGCTAATGACCGAAGCCAACTTACAGACTCCCTTGCTGCCGTGGGCATACTCGGCGACCTGGCGGAAGGCCTTGCCGCCAAGATGGCGACCTTGGCTGTACATCTTATGGCCGTTGGCGTAGGTGTACTCGACAAAGGTGTGGTCAAAAATCTGCGTCTTGGTGCGGTCGCCGTAGGTTTTCCCCACCTGCCGCATCTCGCCGCCACCCATGCCGTTCGCCTGGACAGGGTAGCCCTGCATAACCCAGTTACCGACGTCAAGGTTATGGATATGCTGTTCGCAGATCTGGTCGCCGCAGGCCCAGGTGAAGTGGTACCAGTTGTTGCACTGGAAGGCCATCTCGGTTTGCTCGGGCGTGCGGTTGCGGTACCAGATCCCGCCGCCGTTCCAGTAGACACGCATCAGGTTAATCTCACCAATCGCGCCGTCGTGGAGTCGCTTGACGTTGTCAACATACCGCTCCTCGTGGCGACGCTGCAGGCCAATGCCTACCATGAGGTTCTTCTTCTTTGCGACCTCGTTGGCCGCCAGGAAACGCCGAACGCCCGGGGCGTCGGAGGCGACTGGCTTCTCACAGAAAACGTGCTTGCCGGCTTTGACAGCGTAGTCGAACTGTTGCGGTTTAAAGCCCGGCGGGGTCGCGATCACCACCAGGTCAGCACCCGAATCGATCGCTGACTTGTAGCCACTGAGTCCGCCAAAGATCTTGTCCTCGACAACATCGACCTTGTCGCCATGTTGCTTTTTAAGGTTGGCGATCGAGCGCTTGCCCTTCTCAGGGTCCATGTCGGCCACGGCAACGAGCCGGGTGTTCCCCTTGGTGTTCATGATCTGGTTCACAGCACCCGTGCCACGGCCGCCACAACCCACGAGCGCCACATTCACCGTGTCGCTGGCGGCAGCATGTGCCACGCGTTCAATAGGTAATTGGCTGAGCACCGCACTTGCGGCGGCTACCTTGCCGGAGGATTTCAGGAAATGACGCCGATTGAGATTGTTTTTTTTCATTTTTTTCATGGCAACTAAAAAGGGTTTTCCGTTGGAGTTTCTGTCGGTGTAAAAATTCTACCCTATCAATGACGACTGTCCAGCCTCACTTGAGGAAATATAGCCTCTAGTCAAGAGGCACATCATACTCAACGCCATTATTCCAGTAGGCCTTCATCTCTTCCCTCGAAGGAATCTTGAGTGGCCGCACGAGGCGCATACCGAGAAAAGTGGCATCGGTAAGGTACCAGATACTCTTGGGCAGCTGCGGGTCCTGCTGTTTCCAGCTGGGATTGGAAAAGATTCGAGCCGCACTGCGCAGTGTGCTGGTCGGATGGTTGGGATGAAATGAGCCACCACGGGCAACATGAGGATAGGGCTTGGTCCCCTTAACCCACGGATCAACAAGGACCCCTTTAGCTGGCTGGTACGGCGCGCCGCCATCTAGCACCCACTCAAAGACGTTGCCATGAATGTCATGCAATCCCCAAGGATTGGGCTTCTTGAGGCCCACTTTCCGATAGCCGGTATCAAACGTGATCGGGTCGAGCACATTGTCCTGATGCCAGGTGTATTTGCTCAGCGTGGTGCGATCATCCTTGTCGCCCCATGAGTAGGCAGTGGTGGTGCCGGCGCGCGCGGCGTATTCCCACTCCGCCTCGGTAGGCAACCGGTAAAAGTGGCCCGTCTTAGCGCTGAGCCATTCACAGTACTTGTTGGCCGCATGCTGTGACATGCAAACCGCCGGATGCCGACCGGTGCCCATACCAAAATCCATGTTCACATAAGGCCGGGTCGGCTTGGCCACAGCATCCCTAAAGTAACCTGCGCTCCCCTTGGCAAGCTTGATGTCAATTTCGTGATCCATGAATTTTGCATATTCATCCCAAGTGACCTCGTGCTTGCCCATCCAGAACGGCGACACCTTCACGCGACGTCGTGGCCCCTCATTCTCTTTACGACCCTTTTCCCCAACCGGGCTGCCCATCAGGAAAGTACCCCCCTGGATTGGCATCATCTCAAAGGAAACCAGCGAGTTGGGAACCTTGTCGGTGAATGGTTTCATTTCCGCCTCCGCCACCGGCTTGTGGTTACCCATGATTTTCGTAAAAATGGCATCGACAATCTTGTTTTCGTCCTCGCCCTTGACAATCTTTTTCCTGGGCCTAAGCGTCAGGCCTTCAGGCCATGTCGCCCCCTGTTCGATCCACAATCCCACAAGCTCGATCTCTTCCTTGGTAAGACGCTGGTCTTTATCCTTGGGAGGCATCACAAGATCATCGTCCAGAGGCAGGGTTAAAAATTCATAAACGGTACTGTCACTTGGATCACCCGGAGTAACTCCCGTTCCTTCGCGTTTCCCCTTAAAGGTGAGTTTCCTGGTGTCCATGCGATAGTCGCCACTGAATTTCTTTTCATTCCCTTCCCGGTGACAGCCCACACAATTGAATTCAAAGATCGGCTGAATCTCCTTCACAAAATCAACCTTGCGCGGTTTTTTTTCCGTCGCATTCACCAGAGAACCGGCGAAGAGGATCGCCATAAAAATGCATATTATTGTTCGCATTGTTTTTGAGTAATGAAAAGGAACCGCGTCCAAAAGTCAATTCCCGGAAACGCTCCTTATCATTTAGACTGCATTAACCGGCCAAATCTTCATTTTGAATGAGCTGCCAGCCGCTTCTCCAATGCAAGGATGCCCTGCTCATAAACGCGCAGCACCTCCATTTTCTGAGAATCACCGGCAAACTGGGAGCGCTTGAGGATTTCATCAATGGCTGCTTCCATCTCCCTGATCAATGCGCGCGCTGTGGCGGGCTGGAACATGCGCTGGCCCTGATGTTCAATATAAATGGGGCTGGCGTGGGCGAAGAGCCCTTGCCCAAACTCATTAACACCCTGGCCTTTCAACGTAACGGGCGGCGCGGAAACCGGCAGCGTGGCAAAGCCACTGTCCACGCGTAGCGCCACCCAGCCGGCGGCATCAACCTTGAGCGTTCGGTTGATGACCGCACTAAAATGCCCACCCACTTTTCGACTGTTGGCTTCCTCCACCACCTTGCCATTATGGATAAGCTGCACTTTTTGGAAGTTATTGCGGCCCTGTGCGCGCGCGAAAAACCAATTCGCGCGATCCGTCAATGGCAATCACGTCCTCGATATCGTTTTGACCACAGCGCAGTTCCAGCAAAGGGCCATTGGTGATGTAGCTCCTGCCCCCACACAAAGCCGTCAGCCAGCGCCCGGGCGTAAGTTTGCCATCCATACGCACGTAAACGCGCGAGAAATCATACATAAACCAGTCCGTACCTGTGGAAAACGGCACGCGCAGACCGACATTCAGATAGCGATAATACGTCTTTTCATAGGAATCATGCGAACCGCCATCGAAAATATTCTGGGCATCCAGCATGCCACTAATCCAGTTGGGAATATCCTCCAGCCCGAAGGTATTGTGGCACCACACCACGGTCGCCTCCTGTCCGCGCGCATCACGGATACCGTGTTGCAGCGATGGATCGTCCGTGCCCTCGAGCATGATGCCTGAACCGATGCTCACCGGTCGCACGAGGCTTTTTATGTTCAACAGCATTACGTGACCATAGCCCTGCCCGCCTGGGCCGTAGTTGTGCCGGTGCTCCTGGCCCCAGCCGAATTTCAGCCTGGATGATTCCAGCTTTTTCAGGTCGGCCAGTCGATGTTCATTGGTGATGTATTCCTTTTCCGCAATGGCCCGGCGCAGGTTGGAGACGAATACCAACTCCAGTCCATCGGACCGCGGCACGGTGCGTAGATAATGATCAGCCTGCGCGCGGGAGAGTTTCATCAAGTGCAGATGAGTGTTGCCGCTGCGCCAGCCGGCCTTGCGCGGGTTGGCAATTCGCTTGAGTTTCAGCCTGGTTTGCACGCGCTGCCCCACGCGGACCTGCTCCGTGCCAATTGCCTTTTCGTATTCAGGCCCAGCAAAGGCCTCAATGGTCAGGTCGCCAATAATTCCATTCAGTTGCCCAACGCCCTCGTGACAATACCATTGGGAGGCCGGATGGTTTTTGCGCAGGCCCATGCCACGGTTGAGCATGCGCGGCAAATCCATCACCTTGCCTTTGCCGTCAGTGATGCGCACGAGACAGGGAATGGGCTGACCGGTGTCTGCATCAACCGTTTCCAGGATAAGATATGTTGGAGCAGCCGATTGGAGACTGAAACTGAGCAGTGCAAACACCGCAGCCAACACGGGAGGAATCATGTCCACCATCCTAACCCGGCCAGAAAGTGCCGCAAGTGCTTAGTCAGAGAGCAACTTGTCCTTCACCAATGCGCGCGCCTCTTCGACAGGCTCGGCGCTAACGGCCACCATGCCCCATTGCCCCTCATGCTGGATGATTCGGATGCTGCTCACGTGAATGCTGGCGTCCTTGAAACGCTTTACCACCCGCGCCAGTGCGCCAGGTTCGTCCCTTACCCGTATAATGAAGGCATCCTCCGTTACCGCATGCCACCCCGAGTCGCGCAGGGCATGAAGTGCACGGTTGTAATGATCCACCATCAGCGTCACCACCCCCATGCCTTCCACCTCCTCGGCATCAAGTGACTCAATATTGATATTGTTGTCCCCAAGCACCGCGGCGATATCAGCGGTAAGTCCGTCACGGTTCTTGGTAACGATGGTGATTTGTTTCATGAGGGGTTGGCGGCAATGTCAGCAATGAGTTCGTCAATTTTTTCCCGTGTCACATGTGGCATCACCATGATGTGCGCAAAATCCTTCTGAACGGCCAATTGCCACTTATCCAATACATCCGCCGCAGGTCGGGGAAACACCACGGTGATGGCATGCGGATTGCGCCACGCGTCAATGCCAAGAAGCTTCAACTTGTCCACCGCGTATTCCGCGCGCTGGATGCATTCATTGACAATTCTCCCAAACCCCTCCGTACCCCGTGAACGGATGGCATACCAAAGCATCAGCGGCGTGATGGCGTTGCGCGAACCGGTGATGGTAGTGTCGAGCGTGCCCACGTATTCGATGCTGCGGGCAATGCGGTCAACATTTTGCTTGAGCGCGAGCACCACGCCACAGGGCACCGGTGCGCCAATCAATTTATGGCCGCTAATAGAGAGGCTTTGGATGCCGGTGGAGAAATCAAACCGCGGCGCGCCTTCAATAAAGGGCAGGGTCATCCCGCACAGGGCGGCATCGGCGTGGATGTAGGACTCGGGAATAGCCAGATCATCCAGGATCCACTGGATACGCTCCACGTCATCGACACCCTCGCGCATGGTGGTGCCGATATTGGCAAAGACAATCGGCGGCACATCACGGTGAATACGCAGTGTTTCGTGCAAATCCTCATAATCCATTTCACCCGACGGCAGGGACCGGATCATGATATGCGGCATGCGTAAGAGACGAAGATTCTTACTAACGCTGTAATGGGTGTCCTGGGAGAAATACACCATCCCGTCGGGATGCAATTCACGCGCGAGATAGAGCCCGTACAGGTTTCCCTCGGTGCCGCCATTGGTCACGTAACCCCACCAATCCTCCTGGGGCGCGTGGTTCAATTTGGCAAACCACTCGAGCACCTCACGCTCAAACTCCCGCGTGTGCATGTGATAGATGCACGGGGTAAACGGGTCACCCACATTGTTGAGAGGATAATAGAGAAACCGAAACAACTCGCGGTAATCGAAATCGGCAGCGACAGGATACCCGGCAAAAGTCGCCACCTGTTTCTGGATATCGCGATAAAACGCATCCAACCGAGCCCGATCCTCTCGGGATAAATTGCCCGGCACCACTGCCTCAAATCTGGCTGCAGGAGCCACCACCTCTGATTAAAAGTAGCACAAATATTACCAATTTTCCACATGTATGGGTAAAAGAACCAGTCGCTCCCGATCAATCATTGGCTCAGGCACACAGCCAAAGAACCCCTTCCGCACCGACCCTCCGGTAAAGAAACGGCTGGAGGGACCTGACGAACACAAGTAGTTCCCCGTCAAAAGTCTACCCCGCAGACAAGGATAGATAGATTTATTGCATGATCCATTTGGCCACGATCATATCCTCAATTGGATGATTTGCGCCAAGGATGCGTTGATATTGATGCTTCAAATCATTCTGAATTTGTTTGCGAACAATCGGGTTGGACAATTCCTGAATATCGCGTTCTGCTAACTTATCCATGGTCACCGACTGCAGTTCCTTGGATTTGGCATTAATGGCTGCCTTAAAACTTAAATCTTGTTCGTTGGCGCGAGTGAGATAGATGTCCACAAGCAGATAACGCGAGCCACCGGAGTTGGCAGGATTGACGACGATGGATTCACCCTCGCCTACAATCGAGATCTCTCCCTTGGAATCATCCCTGTTTGGATCTCCGCCGGCAGACGCTTCAGCCCCATGACCGCCATCTTCACTTTCATGACCGCCTCCACTTCCATGACCGTCTTCCTTTCCATGACCGTCTTCCTTTCCATGACCGTCTTCCTTTCCATGACCGACACTGGATGCATGCGATCCATTTCCATCAATGCCTAACTCTGCATGAATAGCATCAAACTCCGCTTTTATTCTTTTTTGAGTCCCTTGTTGAAGAAAAACAACACTTCCAACAGCAACCACCAATAAAAAGAGAATCGAACCGATTGAGGAGATCACAATTCCAGCCACTGCCAAACCTTTGCCGCCCAAGCGCCCTTCACTATTATTAATCTTAGACAGAGCAACACAACACAAAATCAAAGTGATGGGCCATAGTGGAGTGAGGATAGACAACACAAAGGCGATAATGGCAAAAATACTCATTTTAGATGAGCTTTGTGCGCCTGTTCCATTGAGAATTCTTTGCTTCATTTGCACGAATTCCTCATCCGTCAAGGCCCCACTGTCATGGAGTTCCTTCAACTTTTGGATTTCCGAAGTGTCATTCATTTTCGATCAAGTTCCTTGCCCAAAACCTATCCCAGTAAATCGTATTTGGCACAACATTCAAATTGTGGTGGCGTGAAGTCAAAAACTGGCTAGATCTTCCGGCTAATACTACTGTTTGGCTCCCAGCTCAATCCAGCGCCTGATGAGCTTGGCGACAGGCTCAGGCACACGGTTGCCCTTCCGCGGCATGCTCTCATCATCATAGTCTGGCAGGGTAAGCCGCCTGTAAATTTCACTTTCGCCCGGTTTCTTGGCAATGTAGATCGCCTTGCCATCAGCGCCCTTTCTAAATTCGGCAAAGCTATCCATCCGAAGTTTTCCTTTTTGATTATCTTCCCCGTGGCACTCGGCGCAATGCTGCATAATTATGGGCAGGATATCCTTGTCAAAGGTTGGTTCCTGGATCGCGGCAAAATGCTCTGCCAGTGGATATTTTTTGAGCAGCTCCTTGCTGAGTAGATGTGCCTCGGCCACTTGGTCGGGGGTGAATTTCTCCTTTAAATTCACGAAATGGATTTCCTTGGCATTCTTGGCATACTGATTGCCATTGTAGGCAGCAATGTGCCACCACGCGTAGGCAGTGACATAATTCCTTTCCACCTCCTTGCCATCATAATACATCATTCCAAGGTCGTATTGCGAGAGTGCATCCCCCTGGCCAGCTGCCGCAAGATACCATTTAACCGCTTCCTTGCTATCTTTCATAGCCCCCAAGCCATCGGCATACATCGTCCCAAGATGGTATTGTGCCTTGGCATGTCCCTTTTCAGCAGCTTTACGAAACCACTTCATGGCTTCAGCATCATCCTGAGCCACCTCTTTCCCGTGATAATACTTCATCCCAAGTTTATTCTGCGCGGCAACATCCCCATTTTCCGCCGAAGCCTTCAGCGCTTGAAAGCTCCTTGACAGAGACCGCTGGTTTTTCGGCTTGGCTGGAGATTGATTGGAAGCGCCCCCCTTCCTGCACCCCAAAAGACAAAGACATAAGGTCAACAGGGCTGTGATTATGGCCTTCACTCACACCATCCTACGCTTCTTCCCCGTTCCTGCTCAAGGACTTCATGCGGAAAGGTTGAGCATTTGGATCAGTAGATATTTCTTTGGAGCCCAGCCTGTGGCAAGCGTGTTACGGGTCGGCGCTTTGCTGAATTCCTGCTTCCAGCAGAAGGGATAATAGCAATGGTCGGACCGGCGAGGTTCGAACTCGCGACCTCCACACCCCCAGTGTGGCGCGCTACCAGACTGCGCTACGGTCCGCACGGAAAAAATGATGCTAACGACGACAAACTTGATGACAATCTTTTTCGCTCATCTGTTACTTCACCTTGAGCACGATAGTTGTAAAATCATCTGGCTGTTGATCTGCCTCCTCATGGGCGCGACCGGCCTTATGCAACTGCGCAACAATTCGCGCGGCAGGCGCGGACTGTTTACCAACAAGCACTTTCATGATGCGCTTTTTCCCGAAAAGCTCGCCCTCCGCTGAAAGGGACTCCTCGACTCCATCACTCATTAGCGCCAACAGATCGCCCTTTTCGAGTTTGATTTCATCGCTTGCCTGATACTCGGTATCAGGGCGCAATCCCAAGGGGATACCGGTGCGCGTGAGTTCCTGCTTGGGGTTTCCTTTCCCATCCAGCCAAAGCCCCGGCGGATGCCCTGCACTGGCATAACGAATCGTTTCTGCCTTGGGATTCAGCATAACAAAGAGCAGTGTGACAAATCGCTCTGAGCCAATGTCTTCATTCAACACGCGGTTGGCGCGCGTTAGGATTTGACCAACGTCAGTATTTTCCCCAGCCAGAATGCGGAGGTAGGCGCGCGTTTCCGCCATGAGCAATGCCGGCCCAATGCCGTGCCCGGTGACGTCACCGACCACCAGCCCGGTACAATTATCGGGCATAGGAATGAAATCGTAGTAGTCCCCGGCGGTTTCCTCTGCTGATTCGGTGAGGCCAGCCAGATCGTAGCCTTTGAGTTTTGGCGCCTCCTTCGGGAACAGACGTTGCTGAATCTCCCGCGCAATATGCATCTGTTCGTTTGCTGAATGTAGTGCGGCCTCGGCCTTGCGATGCTTAATCCGTTCGCGAGCTTCTCGCACTTCGCGCTCCACTGCCGGCACCAGTCGCGCAAGATTGCCTTTCATCAGGTAATCATGTGCGCCGCTTTTCATGATTTGAACGGCAAGATCCTCACCAATACCTCCAGAGATTACAATGAACGGAATATCATGGCAGCTTTCCTGCAGTAAGCGCAGCCCTTCAGGCCCGTCAAATTCAGGCAGATTATAATCTGCGAGGATAATATCCCACTTCTCTGCATTCAGCGCATCGACATACTGCTGTGCAGTTTCAACGCGCTGACTGGTTACCTTATATCCACCGGCCTGCAGGAGCCCCACCAAAACCTTGGCGTCCAAAGCAGAGTCCTCAATGATTAACGCGCGAAGAGATTCACTCATGACCGCCCCCCAACGCTCGCACCTTGGCATTGATGTCATCCTCGCGCATAAGCGATTCGCCAACAAGGATCGCGCGCACACCGCAGTCTGTGAGGCGCTTGACATCGGCCCGTGAATGAATACCACTCTCAGAAACGAGCAACGCCTGTTGCAAATTCATTTGCGCCGCCAATGATTCAGTAATGCCAAGATCAACGGAAAAATCTTTAAGATTCCGATTGTTCACTCCAATGAGTGGTGCGTTGATTGCCTGGGCACGTTTCAGTTCCGTAGCATCATGCACCTCCACTAGCACGGACAATCCCGCTCCGCTGACCATTTCATGAAATCGCGCGAGCTTGGCATCATCCAAAATGGCCACGATCAGGAGCACCGCATCTGCCCCCCATTCAACAGCCTCGGAGATCTGGCGTTCATCAATCACAAAATCCTTGCGCAACAGTGGCAGGTCAACCGCCTCGCGAATATCTTTGAGATAAGACGGCGCGCCCTGGAAAAATTTTTCATCCGTAAGCACGGATATGCAACTCGCACCGGCAGATTCATATTCCTGCGCAATTTTCACCGGGTCAAAATCTGACCGGATAACCCCCGCTGAGGGTGACGCCTTCTTTACCTCGGCAATGAGACCCACATCACCCGCGCGGGGATTGGCCAAAGCCGCTGTAAAATCCCGCACGCCACCACGCGCCACCACCTGCGCCTGCAAAGATGCAATTGTTATTTCCTCGTCAGAAGAGGCGGAAAATTCCGTGCGTTTGTGCGCCACGATTTCATCAAGGATACTCATTCCTCATCCCCGCTGATGCGCTTAGCAGGGCAGCCGGCCTGCAGCCACCCATTCACAAAATTGTCTAGATCGCCATCCATCACTTGCTGCACATTGCCGGTTTGGACGCCAGTACGCAAATCTTTCACCATTTGATATGGTTGAAAGACATAACTGCGAATCTGGTTACCCCATGAAACACTACCCTTTTCGCTGTAGAACTGTTCCATCTCCGATTTCTTTTCGTCCTCACGCTTGGCGTGCAGTTTCGCTAGCAATAATTTTGAGGCGGAATGGCGATTCTGGTGCTGACTGCGCTGCGATTGACTTGCCGCTACAATACCCGTAGGCAGGTGTGTAATGCGCACGGCTGTTTCCACTTTGTTGACATTTTGCCCCCCCTTACCACCAGCGCGATACGTATCGATGCGCAGCTCAGCGGGATCCAGCTCAATGTCTCCTTCAGTTTCAATTTCAGCGATAACATCCACGCTAGCAAAACTGGTGTGACGGCGCTTGTTGGAATCAAATGGCGAGATGCGCACCAGTCGATGCACCCCGCGCTCGGCCTTGCAAAAGCCATTGGCGTTCTCACCGGAAATCAACATCGTGGCACTCTTGATCCCAGCCACTTCTCCGGGCATGAAATCCTGCATTTCCACTTTCCAATCGCGGCGCTCGGACCAACGCTTGTACATCCGCAGCAACATCTCCGCCCAATCGCAGCTTTCTGTGCCTCCGGCACCAGCATTGATGCTGAGGATGCAGTTGTTCTTATCGAGAGGATCACTGAGCATCGCCTGCAATTCCAAGGCATCCAAGGAGGCAATGAACTTTTCGGCATCTACCTTGATCTCCTCGGAAAGGAGTGCCTGCGTCTCATCATCTTCCTCCTGACCCAATTCCACCATGCCAATCAAGTCAGCCAGCTGTTTTTCAGCGGCCCCGAACGGCTCAATGCGCCTGCGCAGACGAGCGCATTCCTCAACAACCTTTTGGGCGGCCTCGCGATTATCCCAGAAATTGTCGATGGCCATTTGTTGTTCCGCCTCTGTCAGGCGCTCTTCGCTCTTGGCAATGTCAAAGAAACCTCCGCAGTTTTTTCATGCGCGCTTCGGTTTCCGTCAACTGAGCTTGTACGAGGTCCAACATGGCCACTTCATTTATCCTCAACCGTTGCCTATGCCGAGCCCTTTTTGCGCCGCCAAACACAAGCCGCTAATAACCCCACGCTCGCCAACACCGCCCCCCACGGAAGCCAATCACCGGTGTGCTGGTAAAAGGTCGCTGCATGCGGCCCCTTACGGATGGGCACTGTCACCATTCTGACACCCGAAGAATGAACGGGAAGTTCCAGATGTTTTTGCGCGCTATTTGAGTTTTCATCCATTTTTTCGTCAAATATCGGCAACCGAACCACATGGTCTCGAAACCGTCCGTATTCATCGACCCAGCAGGTGATGCCGTTGTTAGTGCAACGCACAAGTGGCCGCCGCGTCTCGATGGCCCGCCAAGCCGCCGAGCGCGCATGTTGCCATTGCTGATGGCTATTACCAAACCAACCGTCATTGGTTAGATTGAGCAAAAAATCCACCTCCTCCGTCGCCGCCCGGCGCGCCAGCTTGGGCACAACATCCTCAAAACAAATGAGGGTCGATGTCTTGGCCGTGCCCAAATCAAATATCACTGGCCCTTTTCCGCGACCGAAATTCCCGACCGGGGCAAGTTTTTTCAAAAATGGCAATTGCTCACTAAAAGGCACATACTCGCCGAACATGACAAGATGCCTCTTGGCATAGGAGGCCCATTTTATTTTCTCCAAACCTCGCAGGAACTCATCCTCGGGCGGTATCAATACCGCACTATTGTAGGGCACGCCATTGGTAGCAGTGTCGGCACCCCACACTCGCCAAATTTTATTTTCACGAACCGATTCCTCAAGATTTGAAAAACGCTCCACCACATTTGAGGGATTTAATAACCCCAACGGAGGCAGGGATGCCTCTGGCCATACGAGCAGGTCCGGTTCTTTCTCCACCGCTCGATCAGAAAGGTCCATCAAATGCTCGAAACGATCGTGTTGCGCTTTCTCATTCCCGACATCCCAAGGAACCACTTGCGCATCCCAAAGAACCGCTTGCGGAATACTCGGCTGAATCAAGGCTATTCGTATTTCCCCCGTTTTCTTGGGCAACGGTTTCGATAGTTGAACACTCCCCAAAATAACGGCAATCAACAGCAACGCCACCGGGCCAGCTAATTCCGCGAGCCACTGAATTTGAAACCGTTTCTCTTTTTTACATCGCCAAAATAAAAACAATCCTCCCAGCGATACCCAAGCGACCACCAGTGAAACGCCCAACACTCCGGTGAACGAAGCCAACTGTGCCAATAGAGTAAATTCTAGTTGCGACGCACCTAGGTAATTCCATGGAAAACCCGTGATCACCCAGCCGCGCAAGCATTCCAGTCCCACCCACCCCAGCGCGCACGCCAAACCCCATGTGCAGCGGCGGCCAAACTGAATTTCTTGAATCGCCTTGGGGATCGGCTTCTCGCGATCGCCGGGGAATAGACACCAACAAAACGCCGCCCAAAGTGCCGGATATATTGAGCAATACCCACTCAACGCCAGCCACCCTACAATGTTACCCGGCGATACGGGAATATAAAGCAGCCACGAGAGTGAGCTGAAATAATGAGCCAAGCCCGCGACCAAGCCTAATTGGAAAGCGCGTTTGGGCGGCGCACAAGTAACCAACAACAATAGCGCCGGCGTAAGCCATGCCACGGGCAAACAATTCAGCGGCGGAAAAGCGCAAGACCAAACGAAGCCCACAATAACGGCCATCACCCAGTTACGCTTGCCTCCCACAGTATTCACGAGGGCAGTGTGCCCAAACCGATTCGCAAGGCAAGTGCAGCCTGCTCACGCCGGTTTTGGCTTTGCTGGAAATTGTACATGTCGTAACGTCACCGCGCCCTTTACAATGAAAAATATCCGTATTGGCAATAGCAGGATCAAAGGATCACAACTAGCCTACGGCTGCTGGCGTATTGCTGGCACGTGGGATGGTCGCAAGGTCAAGGCCAAAGGCCGCGAGGCAGGCGTGAAGGCAATTCTAGCCGCGCACGAAGCAGGCTACACACTTTTTGATCACGCGGATATTTATTGTGATGGCATCTCGGAGGAACTCTTCGGGCTCGCATTGAAACAATCAAAGGCACTTGAGAAGTCTGCTGTGATTGCCACCAAGTGCGGCATTCGCATTCCTGAAAGCAACGAACCTTACCGTTATGATTTATCCGGAAATCACATCGTGCAGTCTTGTGAAAAATCCCTTCAACGCATGGGCATTGATTGCATTGATATTTACCAACTGCACCGACCCGACTGGTTGATGGACCCATCTGAAATAGCACACGCATTTGCCAAGTTAAAAAAGGATGGCAAGGTTAAGCATTTCGGCGTCAGCAATTTCCTCCCCTCACAACTGAGCGCCCTGCAAAGCGCCTGGAAAGAGCCTTTGATAGTGAATCAAGTAGAGATCAGCCTGCTGCAACTTGAACCGTTTAGAAATGGCACACTCGACCAATGCCTTGAACGCAACATCACGCCCATGGCTTGGAGCCCGCTTGCCGGCGGATTCCTCGGCACCAGTAAAAGCAATGTGCTGCCTTCGCAGGAACAATACAAGCCAGCCAAGATACGGAGACGCCTGGAATTACTGGCACGCGACTTCGGAGTAAGCCGGGCAATCATCGCCCTGGCATGGCTGCTAAAACATCCCGCAGGCATCATCCCGATTATTGGCAGCAAAAAGCCGGAACGCATTCGCGAACTCGCCTCGGCAGATGAAATCCAACTCTCCCGTAAGCAGTGGTACGCACTATTAACCAGCACCTTAAAAGAGGATCTGCCCTGAGCACACCAGCCCAGCTCGGCTATCGCATGCCAGCAGAATGGGAACCGCACGCAGGCACTTGGCTCACTTGGCCGCGCCGAGAAGGCATTAGTTTCCCGGGTATCTACAATCACATCGAACCGGTTTTTGCCGCCATAATCCATGTCCTTTCGCAAGCCGAAGGGGTATTCATTAATGTGTGCGATTCCCGAATGGAGAAAACTGCGCGCGAAATACTGAAGCAACATGATGCGCTCAATGAGAATGTCGATTTCTTCCATCATCCCTCCGATGAACCATGGTGCCGAGATCACGGACCAATTTTCGTGAGGAATGAAAGCACCCGCGCGGTCATCGACTGGGATTACAACGCGTGGGGCAATAAATATTCCCCATATGAAAACGACAACCAAATCCCTACGCGCATCGCCTCAGCACGCGGACTTGAACGCCTCACACCCGGCATGGTGCTCGAGGGCGGATCAATTGAAGTGAACGGACAAGGCACTCTGCTCACCACCGAAAGTTGCCTGCTCAATCCCAACCGCAACCCGAATCTGACCAAGGAAGATATCGAACAACGGTTGCGCGAGTATCTTGGCGTAACAAATATTCTTTGGCTTGGCAATGGCATCGCGGGCGACGACACGGACGGACACATTGATGATCTCACTCGGTTTGTAAATGAACACACGGTTGTGACTGCGGTTGAAAAGGATGAGTCAGATAAAAATCATCAGCCCCTTTTGGACAACTTGCAGCGACTGCAGAACATGCAAACACAGGATGGCCAACCATTGAACATTGTTGAAATTCCGATGCCCGGACCAGTGGTCTTTCAAGGTGAGCGATTACCAGCTAGTTACGTGAATTTTTACGTGGGCAATGAGGTGGTCCTGATGCCATCTTTCCGCCATGAAAATGACCCTAGGGCGAAGGCAATTTTGCAAGGGTGTTTCCCGACTCGAGAGGTTATAGACATTGATTCCACCAACCTCGCATGGGGACTCGGCTCATTCCATTGCCTGACGCAACAGGAACCGGATTAAACAACCCACACTGAGTAGAAATACAAGAAGACCACAGACGTAAGGAAATCTTCGGAAAGCGACAATTACCGATACGAAGCGACCGCATCTTGACCATTATTGTTATTCCTGCTACTGATTCTTTTGGACGTGTTGAGCCAACCCGTACAGATAAATTGCGTAGCGGTGATCCCAGCGGCACCCCCGGGCACCGCTGGGTCATGCCAGAAATAGGATGATTTTCGGAGAGGACCCGCGGCTACGTAGTCGTGGGTCCTTTTATTGCCATCTGGCCGATCGCCAAATGAACCAATTAATGAGCAAAACGAAAAGGAAAGCCAAGACTCCTCGCCGCAAACCCGACAAACTGATGAAGGGTTGCGAAATTCTTGTGACCGCGCTGGAACGGGAGGGTGTAGGCGTCCTCTTTGCCTACCCCGGAGGCGCCAGCATGGAACTGCACCAAGCGCTCACCAAATCCCGACAAATTCGGACCATCCTGCCACGCCATGAACAGGGAGGTGCGTTTGCCGCAGGCGGCTACGCCCGTGCCACCGGCAAAGTCGGCGTGTGCATGGCCACCAGCGGCCCCGGTGCCACTAACCTCGTGACCGGCATTGCTGATGCATGGATGGACAGCGTGCCGCTGATCGCCCTTACCGGCCAAGTGCCGCAGGCCATGATCGGCAAGGGTGCGTTTCAGGAGACTGATTTTTACGGCATGACGCTGAGCGTTGTGAAACACAGCTATCTGATCACCGATATTCGCGAAATCCCGCGGGTGGTAAAGGAGGCCTTTCACATTGCGCATACTGGCCGGCCGGGGCCGGTGGTTATTGATTTTCCGAAGGACATCCAGCAGCAAGTTGCCCAGCCGGTTTGGCCGGACAAGATTGACCTGACCGGCTACAAACCTTCCCCGAAGGCGGACGATCTGGAGCTGAACGAAATCATCGGTCTGATCGAGAAATCCGAACGGCCCGTGTTGTATGTGGGCGGCGGAATCATCTCCGGCAATGCCTCCAAGGATTTACACGCATTTGTCGAGGCCACAAAGATTCCCGTGACCACAACACTCATGGGCGTAGGAGCTTTCCCGGAGAATCACAAGCTTTCCTTGCGCTGGCTTGGCATGCATGGTGCGGCATACGCGAACTGGGCCGTAAGCGGCGAATTGCACAAGGGCACCAAAGGCCGCGTGCGCAAAATTGCTGATGGAGCAGATTTATTGCTCGCCTTTGGCGTGCGGTTTGATGATCGCGTGACTGGCAAAGTCGAGAAATTCTGCGGGAAAGGCACAATTATCCACGTAGACATCGACCGCTCGGAGCACAACAAGAATCGGCATGTTCAACTGCCCATACACAGCGATGTGAAATACGTGCTGCGCAAATTGTGTCGAATGGTGAAAGACCGCCCGATCAAGGCACGTTTCACCAAATGGCACAAGCAGATTGCTGAATGGAAACAACGCGCACCAATACGTTACGAGGTAACCGAGGAGGTCCTGAAATCCACACACGTGAGAGATCATCTCAAAGGCAAGCCAGATCAGGTCATTTTGCCACAGCATGCTATTGCCGTGCTCTTTGAGCACTCCAAAGGCAATGCCATTATCACCACCGGTGTGGGGCAACACCAAATGTGGGCAGGACAGCATTATCGGTATAAGTTTCCCCGACAGTTCATCACCAGCGCCGGACTCGGCGCAATGGGCTTTGGCTATCCAGCCGCGATGGGCGTGAAGGTCGCCTGCCCGAACAGGGAAGTAATTGACATTGATGGCGATGGCTCCTTCCTGATGAATATCCAAGAGCTGGCTACTGCCAAGATTGAGAAGATCGCTGCCAAGGCGCTAATCTTAAACAACCAGCACCTCGGTATGGTGGTGCAGTGGGAGGATCGTTTCTACGCCGGTAATCGTGGTCACACTTACCTCGGCAACCCGGATAACCCAAAGGAAACTTACCCGGACTACCCGGCTATTTGCGCCGGCTTTGGCGTGAAGTGCGAACGAGTAATTTTTAAGAAGGAACTTGCCCCGGCCATGAAACGCATGTTGACCGCCAAGGAGCCTTATGTGCTGGAAGTCGTCACGCCGTACACCGAGCACGTGCTGCCATTCATTCCCGCTGGCCACACAGTTGCGGACATGATCTACTAATGAACAAAATCGCATTCATTCTTACTCTCGGAATGGGGTGTGCAACACCTGAAATCACAGCCACGCCACCCTCAACAGCGAAGACAACTTCTGCTGCTGCCTTACCAAAGGAGAACGCATTGTCTCTAGCTGAGCAGAAAACCGGGAAGCCGCCTGCGGGCTTTACAGCATACTCTACCGGACCAGGCAGAACCGGTGCGGCAAAAATTGTCTCCCTTAGCAACTTAATAAAGAAAAAAACACTGGAAATCCAAGGAGGCAACGCTGACCCATCCCACTATACCATGTACCTACTCGACAGAAAAACCTCTGGTGATCATGAGTGCTCCATTAAATTCCGGATTCAATCGGGAACGGGTGTCAGAGCTGCAGGAGTTTTGTTTCGCATGCAGGACAATAGAAGTGACTATTATCTACTAGCAATAAAACCTGATGAAAAAAAACTATTCTGGACGGTCTTTAAGAACCACAAAGCCATCCAAGGGATGAAAGACAATCAAATCCTAGAGGCAAAAGACGGCTGGCATCACTTAAAGTTCAGCTGCACAGCCAACACCATCCGATGGGAACTCAATGGCCGGAAACAGTTCATGCGGTATAATCCAAACACCACACCGGACTACCGCAATGGCCGATTTGGTTTTTGGGTTCGAAGCGATACAAAAGTCCAGTTTACAGACATGGAACTATTCCTGCCTAAGGCAGTAGCTAATATGAAAAAACACCGTAAACTAATTTCGGATCTTGCATTGGGAAACGAGCGATTGATCTCACTACAGCTTATTGCGCGCGCAAGAGAAGGCCAAGCTCCAGTGGTAATGGGAAGTTTGGTTCCGGAGGAAGTCGGCCAACCCGGCCACGAGATCACCACTAAAGCGCTGGACACCGGAGAGAAATTCTACGGCATCGACAAAACCAAAGGCATAAGCACCGTGACCATCCCGCTTCGCGGACGTAAAGGGAAAATCATCGGTGCTGCCCGCATGCGATTGCGCAACAATGCCACGATCCCTCAAAATCGCGACCTAGCCTACGCTCTCGAAATCGCCAAACGGATTCAGGAAAGGCTGCCGGACAGAAATGCACTGCTAATTCTTCCGTAATCCACCACTTCTGCGCGGCCCGGGATAGTCAGTTGGAGCCACCACTCGCAGGCCACCAATTATCCTGAAGTTGCCCTTTACGTCCTTTTTCATGAAGGGTCGACTTCTTTCGCCGGTATAGGTTTGCCGCTTTATCAATGATCCGAACGGATCGATCATTGTGTAAGAGTACTGATGTTGATGGCTCTGAAAAAACAAGTGCGAGATGCCATCTCTATCCAACTCGAAGGTGGGCTTGGCATGATGAACCATCATTCCCAAAGGAGTTACATTGTAGATTGCAAAACTTGGCTCATAATCATCAGACACACGGATGAAGAGGTGCGATTTCCCGTTCACACGTGCTGTCTGTAGCGTGTAGCGTCGAACTTCCGGAGAATCCCCAGGCGTTTCTGATGCCACTCCGCGCCTGAGAACATCTATCACCCTAGCCCGAACCACTTGGATTTTCACTGGCGCACTTTCAAAACGCAACTTCGTCCAATTCTTCGTTGTGATGCTCGCCTGAATAGTATATTCACCCAATTCACTGAAGTCGAAGTACGGCGCAAGGTTAATACCTTTAGTCATTTTTTGCCCACTGCTAAGAACAAAAAGATTGCCCCGCGGCAGCCGCCCAATTTGATTCACCGGAAAACCCCGACCATTGCGAACGGAAAATCGAATCCACCCTTCCTTGTCGCCTAGTATAACGGCCTTGTTGTGGTTACTAATGACGAAGACATCCATGCGAACCGACTCGTGTTTCACAAAATTATCACGACTTACACCCAGTCGCACCTCAACCTGTGCATATGTGCTTAAGGTCAAACACAAGCCTATTACCCCACCCAGAAATAACCTCCTCACCCAACAAGGATCGCATAAAATCATCGTATTCGCGATATGAATCTTCCCCTAGTCGCTCAAGTTATTCACAATCAACAATAGCTTGAAACACTTGGACCGGTGAAATTTCCTGCAAACACTCCCGATCTACAGCACGTGTGCAATAACGCTGAAAACACGGAACACAATCCAAATTTGTTCTGTGCAATACATTCTTGCGGGCCTGGTATGGACCAGTACGATGTGGATCGGTCGGCCCAAACAGTGACACGGTTGATGTGCCGACTGCCGCTGCGATGTGCATGGGACCGGTGTCATTGGTCACCAGAACATCACATTTCCGAAGCCATTCAACCAGTTCCGGCAAAGTCGTTTGACCTGTCAAATCCAAGCAACGTTTGTGTACGCCAAGTTGATTTCCCGCTGATTTATCGTTAGCTCCACCCACTACGACAAAATGAACTTGGGGATCACCATTGAATTCTTCCATTAAACGGGAAAATGATTCCAATGGCCATTGTTTGCTGGGCCAACGAGCACCGGGACAAAGTGCAATCCAGCGTTTACTAGACAGATAACCCTGACCTGCAATTTTCTTCGCGATCCATGGCTTGGAAGGAATCCACTCGAATTTACATTCACTTTTCAAACCGAGCGCCGGCAGCACTTTTTGACACCAATCAACAGCATGTGTTTGAAGTGTGGGACGCTCTATGGCTACATCATAGAATGCCGCCGCACCTTCACGATGCTGATGTAAACCGATTGTGTAACTGCCGTTGGCCACCCAACTAAACAGTGCGCTGCGAGCCAATCCTTGCAAATCGATTACTACATCAAAATGTTCTTTGCGCAGTTGGTGTAGCTGCCGCAAACCACGCCAAAGACCCCCAATCGTTCCCCAACCGTTCCTGTGAAAATGATGCAAGGCCGCAACATCCCGATCCATTTCCAGAATCGGAGCAAAATGTTCAGCGATCCACCAATGCACTTTCCAATGGGGTCGCTGCTGCTTGATGAGCCGCAGAACAGGTAAGGCATGAATGATGTCTCCAAGCGAGCTGGGTTTAAGAATGAGAACCTTCACGTGAAGGCTTGGCTTCATTTGCCAAAATTCAACCTCTCGGCAAGGCGTTCAGGCAAGCCTGCCTCAAGGATTTTTTTCTGGGTAGTCTCAATGTCATACGTCAGTCGAAAGAGCTCCACAGATTCCTTTTCCGAATCATAAACACAATAGGCCGCACGCGGATCACCATCACGAGGCTGCCCCACGCTCCCCACATTTATGAAGTAGCGCAGGCCTGGTTCCAACCTAAGGTGCTCAAATGTACCATGCTCAATATCAACCCCATCGTCCACGAATACCACCGGCACATGAGTGTGCCCATGGAAACAAACATTCGTACTTTGGTAAGTAAAGCTAGCTGCGGCATCATTTACATCCTGAACGTACCCCCAGTATTTAGGACTATCCATGGTGCCGTGCACAATTGAAAAATGATCCACCAATCGCACGTAACGCAACTCGCACAACCATTTACGATCTTCCTCACTGAGTTGCTCCCGCGTCCACAGCACTGCTTGCGCAGCTACGGGATTAAAAGCTGAGAGGTCACAATCCTGCCCTATATACTCGTCGTGATTACCCATCACGCACGGAATATCCAATCCACGCAGAATATCCATACACTCCTTGGGGTTGGCATTGTAGCCCACCACATCACCACCGCAGATAATCTTTTCGCAACCACGCGCATCGGCATCCTTGAGCACTGTATTCAGCGCCTCCAAGTTCCCATGTATGTCGGATATAATAGCGTATTTCATCAGGAAAATCTAACGGGTGATTTCGAACCCTCGAAATCCACCGTCACCTTCGCTCCAATGTGTTTGAGTATCGCGGATAAAGCGGCGCAATCCTGCATCGGGGATGGCCGCTTGAAAAGCCTCTAATTCATCTTGATCACCTTCAGCCACCATTTCCACCCGACCGTCCTCCAAATTTTTCACCCAGCCAGTTACATCAAATTCCAGCGAAAGCGCCTTTAGCGCATAACGAAAACCCACTCCCTGCACATGCCCAGAAAAATAAACGTGTAGGCGCGAAAGCATTAAATCCCCCGATCCGGCTTGTGCACCTCGTACTCCCCTTTACTTGATTTCTTGAGCACCGTGAAGCCATTTTCTTTGGCCTCACGTACATTCACCTTACGATAATGCTTGGGCATATAAATCGAACCAAAAACCTTGCGTACTGGCTTTTTACAGACCGGGCAGGCCTTTAGAATCGGCGCCTTCATCGGCCGGTTCAGCTCGAAACTACCCCCACACACCTTGCAATCACCTTCGCAAATTTCATACTCATAAAGCGGCATGACTGACTTTACCAAAAAATCGACCAACTGAAAAGCCCTCGACATTCGGCCTCCCTCTCCTCGAAACTATGCCATGGCCATCGCGCGAATATTGGTAGACGGGTACAGTCTCCTGCACACTTGGCGTGACATCGCCCCTAACGAGCCGCGCCATTCCGCACGCGCGCGCGAGGCTCTCATTCATGTACTCACGCAGTACGCCGACAGCATCAACACTCCCGTAACTCTCTTTTTTGATGGCGCCGGCGCCCCAAAAGATACACCTGACAGCATATCACCTGATTCGCTGGAAATAGTTTTCTCCCGCAATGGCAAAACTGCTGACGATCTCATTGAGCGCACTGCTTTTCGCTTGAAACGCCACGGCGAAGCTCTCGTTGTAACCAATGACTACGCCGAACGTGACACCGTCATATCCATGGGGGGCACAGCGCAAAGCTGTGAGGAATTTATCCGGGAGATTAAACGCACCCTCGACGAACGGACCAAGTTCATGAAGACATATAACCGCCATGAAGCCAACCGTTACAAACGCCAATAACTACCGTTTCAGAATCACCTTTACCGACCGCATCAGCGCACTCATTTCCTTTTCACTGCCAATGGTGATGCGCAAGTAATCCTTCACACGCAAATCACTGAACCATCTTACCAACACGTTATGTTCACGCAATTTTCGCTGCCACGTACGCGCAGATAAAATTGGCGGCTTAACCAGAAGGAAATTTGTTTGGCTCGGCAGCACCACAAAGTCAATGTTCGCCAACGCTGAGGCAACCTGTTCGCGCAAGTGGGTGATCCTCTTGAAGTTCGCGCGGTAAAACGGCAAATTCCTCAACGTCGCCAATGCCGCAACTTGACCAAGGCCATTCACATTATAGCTATCACGGATCTTGTCCAACGTAGAAATCAACCTTGCCGCTCCCACAAAATAGCCAATACGCTGGAAGCATAACGAGTATGCTTTCGAGAATGTCCGTGACACCAACACATGCGAAAATTTCGAGACCAACGCCATCGCATGCTCTTCTGCAAAATCCACATAAGCTTCATCCAAAACAACCACACCTTTCTGGGCTTTACACAGGGTTTCCAATTTCGATGTCGCGTATCCGCGCCCACTCGGGGCATTAGGCGTAGTCACATAGGTCAATGCAGCCTTGAAATCCCACCCACCTCTCCGCAACTCCGCAACGACAGGTAAGCTAAAGTCCTCCTTTAGCGCCACTTCGTTGCGCGTGGCATCGTGGATATTTGCCAACACCGGGTATAACGAATAGCTTGGCGTATAGTATTGAATCGCATCCTTTCCTGGGGTCACAAACGCGCGGGTTGCCAACGATAGTAATTCGTCCGAGCCATTTCCCACAATCACATTTCCCGATGTAACCCCGTGCATCTTAGCCAGAGCTTCACGCAACTTCTGCGCAGTGGGGTCAGGATATAAACGCAACCGGCCATCAACCGCCGCCTTAACTGCCTCAAGAACTTTTGGTGATGGGGGAGACGGATTTTCGTTCGTATTCAATTTCACTAAACCATCCCCCTTCGACTGTTCACCGGGTACATAGGCCTGCAATTGCTGCAAATGCTTGCGGATAAGTTTCATCAATTCAAACGAATCGCAGCCGAATGCCCATGAGCATCAAGCCCTTCGACATCTGCAAACCGCTCGATAACTGAAATGGATTTCTTTAAGGCCGCCTTTGAATACTCAACCACACTGGTGCGCCGCTGAAACATATCAACGGTTAACCCCG
>CAZTTU010000016.1:0-33435 GCA_964616045.1 uncultured Verrucomicrobiota bacterium
AGGCACCCGTTAGGCTTGTTGGTGGCTTGGCTTTAACCAGCTTGCTTAGTTCACTGGCCGCATCTTCAACCGAATCCACGCCCAAAGCCAGGGCCATCCGTTTTTTGCTGCCATAGGTATTAATCGCCAGCGGGATATCAGTCGATTTGCCATTGACGGCCGGTTTTTCGAAAAGCAATGCTTTTCCACCACCGGGTTTTTTCATCTCCCGATTGGCAATCTCGGTGATTTCCAATTCTGTTGCCGCCAGTATGCCAATACGACGTAATTCCCCGGCATCATCCAGCTGACTCAGAAATTTACGAAACGATTCAAAGGCCATGCTGCCACCAAGCTATCAAAAGCCAGTAGATTAGCAAAGAATGCGAGGACGCATTTCCAATTAAGCTATTTTTTTCGCGGCAGGGGAAGCGCGGGGAGTTGGTTGCCATTAATTTGCAACTTTAACTGTTTTATTGCTTGAGGTGCGGCGTTTCCAAATGCGCCATTTAGTTCTATTGCGCCGGCACGGTTGCGGATGCGGATAGATGTCGTTGTCGTGCGTGATGGTTGTCCCGCAGAGGCGGTGGTGCGTGGTTTGCCAAGGTTGAACTCTACTGATTTCAACGAGGCAGCATCGATTGTGGTTTCTCCAAAAGTTGGGCTCACTGCGGTGATCTTGCCATTCTTCCATTCCTTTATCTGCATTGTCATGCGGCCTTTGCCTTTAAGGTTAGCTCGCATGAAGCCAGGTGGAATTGGCGTGTTCCGTATTTTTTCCTTTGAAAGGGTTATGGTGCTCACAGTTTCAAGTGGTATGGGTAGTTCTGCGAAGCTGGTCTTAAATTTCATTTGGCCTTCCTTGATGCCGATGAGGTTGCCCGTGATGCTATCTTCATTGCTAAACACCACTAAGTCCTCTTTGCCGTTATCTACAGAAATTTTGTTTTGGCCAGGCAGGTTACCATCCCATTCACGAACTTTAATTTGGCTGACTCTCATGGGGTTAGTAGAGCGCGAGCTAAATAACAATCCTTTTCCTTTTCCGGCAAATTCCGCATTCACATCTTTCCATTTCGTGGTGTATTTACCGTTTATGTATAATGCCAGAGTGCGGCTTTTCTTGTCCACTTTCAGGGCAATGCTTGCCCGATTCTTTAAGCTGGCGAGATTAATGCGAATATTTGAGCCGACCCGTTGCGACCCGCGTGTAAGTGAATAGCGGTAAAGGTAAGCATATGTCTGGTTGAGGCGTAATGAGTAGGCATTACAGCTGCTGTAGCTGTTCAACTTGTCCGTGTATAAATTTACATAGAGATTCAGGTAACTGGACCATTCCACATCAAATTCAATGCTCGAACGATCCGGAAGATTATTCAAATTGCGCCCCACCATCGCACCACTGGTGGCACATTCTAAACCGTCTTTAGTGAATTTCCAGTTTCCTGAGTTGGCAGCAATTCTCTTCTGTAAAATGGCCGGCGGAATGGCCCCTTGTGGTGGTACCCGGCCGGCAACTATGCCGTTATTGGGATTTACAAAAGACCAATTTTTAGCTGATTTCGGGCCTTCAAACAATGTCTTTGCAGCAGTGTACCCAGGAATTAGTGATTTAAGTGCGGTTCGGTTGATGGTGAGATCACCCGCGTACCATGTTTTTAATAGCAACTTACCGTTTTCCATGCTCACCAAATCGCCGGACAATGAGTCCCCGTTGGCGAGCTCTACATTACAGGAATGTTTTTTGGCAGTAGCTGGGAGATTGGCCTCAGCAAGCGTCACATTCGCCACGCTGGTTGGGTGAATCTGCATATCCGGCGTAATGTGCGGATGACGCCAAAGCACTCCTTTTTTGGGATCAAATCCAATGAACTTGCCGCGGAAAACGTCGCCGTTGAGCAACTGGACATTTTCGCCCTTTATGTTACCAGATGATTTGCTGGGCAATGTGATCCTTGTGCGACCAGTGGCCGGATCAATGCGTGGGTTCGGCGCAGCAGGCAAAGGGCGTATGAGCCGATTTGCCGGAAGAGGCACAGCTTTGCGCTCAATCTGCTTTGGCGCGGCAACATCCGGCGGAGGGACGGCAACAGTTGTGAAGTTTGACACGAAAGCAGCCAAAAAAAGGGAGAGATGTTTCATTGCTCCACAATATGACTGTATTTTCAGATTTTCGTCAAGAATCTCGTCAAAAGAAAAAAGAGATCGATGTTTAATTCCTCGCTGTTTGTTCCGAGTGTTAGGAATTTGCTAAGTTGGTTCTTATGGGTCCGGGGCGTAGACATCCAAATTAATTATCTTACGCAGCTTGGGCGGAATGGTTACTGCGCAATACGGATCATTGGGATGCTTGGCAAAATAATCCTGATGGTATTCTTCGGCTATATGGAATTTTTTCAAGGGGGCAACTTCAGTAACGATTTTCCCGCTAAACTTGGCAGCTGCTTGCGCAACAGCAGCTTCAGCAGCCTTTTTTTGAGATGCGTCCTCGTAAAAAATGATGGATCGATATTGAGTGCCAACATCATTTCCCTGTTGGTTTAGTGTTGTGGGATCATGGCAAAGCCAGAAGACTTCCAGTAATTCATCATAGCTTATTGTGTTCGGATCATAGTGGATTTGGCAGATTTCAGCGTGTCCGGTCGTGCCTTGGCAGACCTCATCGTACGTTGGGTTTTCCGTGGTTCCACCCGCATATCCTGAGACAACCGACTTGACCCCCTTGATTTGCTCGAAAACCGCCTCGACACACCAAAAACATCCGCCACCAAATGTCGCTCTGGCGAGTTCTTTTGGTATATTTTTGGGCTTTGTCACTTCCTTGTCGTTGTCAGCTGTTTGGCTGCACCCCGTAATTAGGAGAGGTAGGGTGGCAGAAATTGCCACTAATTGTAGTTTCTTGATGGACCAGTGGTTTGCGAGCATGGCGATAGTAGACGAGCATTAGGGCGAATTTATTTACTTCCCGGGTGGATCGGAGGTAGTTTTTTCATTTCCTCAGGTAGATTGTCGGGGGCAAAAGTCTCCACTTCCATCTTCAACAGGCTAAAGGTCGGAGCACCTAGATCAACCGTGCCGTTGGATCGGTCCACTACCAGTGCTACTCCCACAAGGTCACCGCCGTTTTTGTGTACAATGTCCATGGTTTCCCGAACGCGTCCACCTTGAGTCATGACATCCTCGACAATCAGAATTTTCTCACCCGAACGAATTTTAAACCCCCGACGTAAGGCTAGCGAGTTGTTTTCCTTTTCGGCAAAAATGAATCGTATTCTCAGCTGTCTTGCGACCTCTTGCCCGATGACCAGTCCGCCCATTGCTGGGGCCATTACTGTAGTCGCTCCAAGGTCACGCACCTGCCCTGAGAGACTCTCGCCCAGTTTTTCCACCACGGACATTTTCTGTAGAGCCAGCGCGCACTGGAAAAAATGTCGGCTGTGGCGCCCGCTTCGCAACACAAAATGACCCTCCAGCAGGGCGCCTGTTTTGCGGAAAATTTCCAAGGCTTCTGTCTCTGTCATGTGCGAAAGATAACCGGACAAAATGGGAGGGGCAATTCGAATCAATTCTCTTTCTGGTGGAGCTTGTTTGGCCAACGCATCAATGTATAAAAGTTACTACCTAGAATGCGTGAAATTCTATCTTGAACTATATGCATCTTTCATGCCGAATGCCGCGGCACATGAAACTTAACGAAATCATTGATGCCAAACACATTGTTCTCGATCTTCAGGCGACCACTAGGTGGGGGGTGATCGATGAATTGATTGAAAATTTGATTGTCAACGGTGCCGTTGTAGAATCTGCCAGGGACGCAATCACTGATGCCGTCAAGACCCGTGAAAAATCTATGAGTACAGGCATCGGATATGGCATTGGGATCCCGCACGCCTCGACTGATCTAATTGACAATGTCATAGGTGTGTTGGGCCGATCCAAGGTTGGCATTAACTTTGAAGCGCTTGATAATCAGCCGGTAACTCTCGTTGTGTTATTTTTAGTGCCTCAAGGCCAATTTCAAAAACATCTCCACACATTGGCCAGCATCGCCAGGCAATTGCATAACAGTGAATTCCGCGCTGCCCTTGAGGATGCTGAGGATGCGGACTCCATTTGTCAGATTCTCAGTCAACCAAACCACATATAGTCTGCTCCGTGATTCAGATCCAGATTGAAAAACTTCTTCAGGCAGCTGCGGAAGCTGTTCTGCCGGATGCTGAAACAAAATGCATTCGTGTTCGGGTTTGTAGTGATCCAGCGCACGGCGACTTCCAGAGTGACGCGATCATGAACATCGCTAGGCGCTTGAAAATGGACTCGCGAAAACTCGCAACAGAAATTGTATCCAAACTGGATGTGTCGGATTGGTGTGAGCCCGTTGAGATTGCCGGGCCGGGCTTCTTGAATTTTCGACTTCTAACAGTTGCTGTTAACAACGCATTGAACGATGCGCTTTCAAGCGAAATGCCTTTTATTATCAAGACGACAGATCCGCGAACTGTGGTTATTGATTTCAGCTCGCCCAACGTCGCCAAGCCCATGCACGTGGGTCACATCCGGTCGACCATTTTGGGCGATTCCTTAGCACGCATATTCAGACTTCTTGGCCACAAGGTCATTGCTGAT
The DNA here is from genome assembly GCA_964616045.1 of uncultured Verrucomicrobiota bacterium. GTDB lineage: Bacteria > Verrucomicrobiota > Verrucomicrobiia > Limisphaerales > UBA1100 > UBA1100. The sequence continues at coordinate 4,606 of CAZTTU010000016.1, forward strand.
AACCACATTGGCGATTGGGGGACGCAGTTTGGGATGCTCCTGCTGGGATGGAAGACTCAATTGGATGAGCTTGCCCTAGAGAAGGACCCGATTTCGGAGCTGGAGAGACTGTACAAGCTCATAAATGGTGATGAATCCCTGCGAGGGGATGCACGGGGGGAATTGGTTAAACTACAACAGGGGGACGAGGAGAATCTCTCGATTTGGAAAAAGATGATTGCTTTCTCAGAACAGCAATTTAATCAAGTATATGACAGGCTTGGCGTTGAATTTGACGCGACACTTGGGGAAAGTTTTTACAATCCGCTTCTTTTGGATGCGGTCAATGAATTGGCCGATAGAGATATTGCAGAGAAAAGCGATGGAGCGATGGCTGTTTTCTTTCCGAAGGATAAAGATCTTGCTGATAAACCTGCTATTATCCGCAAGAGTGATGGTGCTGCGAATTATATGACGACCGATCTTGCTACTCTGCGTTATCGGATTGACGAATGGGCACCAGACGAGATTATTTATGTGACCGATGGTCGTCAGCAACTCCATTTCCAGCAGCTTTTTAAGATTTTTATTCGCTGGAAGCCTGACGCATTAGGGCGCTTGGTTCATGTGTGGTTCGGTTCAATTATGGGTGATGATGGCAGGCCTTTCAAAGCACGAAGTGGGGACTCGGTGCGTCTCGAGGACTTACTAAATGAATCTGAAGAGCGAGCATTTGAGATCGTTTCGAAAAAGAATCCAAAACTCGAGGAAATAAAACGACGAAACATTGCGCGCGTTGTAGGGTTAGGCGCATTGAAATATGCTGACCTATCAAATAATCGGCAGAGCGATTATGTTTTTAGTTGGGACAAAATGCTAGCGCTTCAGGGCAATACGGCGCCGTATTTACAGTATGCCTACGCGCGTATACGGAGCATTGAGCGGAAAGCTGATGCGATTGATCACAGGCAGGTAAATATTGTGATCAATGCGCCCGAGGAGCTCGCCTTGGCTAAGCATCTGATCAATTTTGGCCAAGTCCTAATAATGATCACGGAAGATCACCGACCAAACTTTCTCTGTAATTATCTCTATGAGTTGGCGGCTCACTTTAGTCGTTTTTATGAAACATGTCCGGTGCTTAAAGCGGGGACGAATAAGGAATCCCGATTGGCATTGTGTGCCCTAACTGCTCAGGTATTAAAGCAGGGATTGGATGGTCTGGGAATTGAGGTTACTGAAGTGATGTGACATGATGATTCAATAACCGAAACAATGAGCGGTCGTTTGGGCAGTGCGTCACCTTACTGTTGACAACTCCGAATCCGTCGCCGTATCCCGGGCCGTTTACAACACACAGGTCGGTTTTGCATTTATTAATTTGTTGCTTTCCTAATTCTACTATTGATTTTCTGTCGCCGGACACCTCGTATTTCCACCCAACAATGAAGGAATCACGATAGGACTTCCGAAGGGTTTTAATCAGCTTGGGGGATGGTTTTAGATGTATGGTGAATCCTTTCGTGGAGCTCACCTTCCCTTTTAGCGGTTTCATTACATGAAAATCAGAAACTGCTGCCGCATGGAACACAGCCTTTATCTTTAATGCGGAGGCGCTCTCAAGATGTTCCCTTAAATCCTGAATTGATGAAAACCTAATGACTCGGATTCTTTTTGAGAGTGGAACATGCAGTGCGGCTTTTGAAAGTAGCAACGTTACGCGATGGCCAGCACGGTTAAGGTCATCAGCCAAGTTGCACCCTAGGCGCCCTGTCGATTGATTGACCAACCGTCGGACCTCGTCAATAGGCTCAATGGTTGGGCCAGCTGTAACGAGGCAGTGCATTCATATAGATGGGCATTGGCCTGTGGTGGTTGAGGGTTTTGTCGGTGGGAAACAATTGGTCTAGGTTTTGGTGCGATCAACTCGGGTATTATTCCCCTAAAATCAAGCGGTATTTAGTTGGGGGCAGTATGATGCTCCGACGTTATCACAGTCTCAGGGTTGGTTTCAGTAAGCACCGATTCAGGTGGACTATTTGATTAAGCCCCCCTATTTTCCTTTGGCATCTCAACGTTCTCAAAGGCTCTATTCAAATGGTCCCCACTTTCCGGATCTGCCGTATTTTCGCTACGGGATTCGCTCTCAAGGGATGCCCGTTCTTCGTCAGTATTTGCGCGGGGGTTCTTCGCGCGCTGACGCTTGGGTAGAGGCTGAACCAAAACATTGATGCCGCGACCGACAAGGCGCGGCGCTGTGTCGGCTTTGCCGTATGGTTCTAGTTTGCCCAGGAAACGCTTCACTGCTTCAAAGCCTATCTCCTTGTGGGCATTTTCTCGGCCACGAAATCGAAGGTAAATCTTCACTTTCATTTCTTGGCAAAGGAAGTCTATTGCTCGAGCTAGCTTGAAATCAAAATCATGCTGTTCGCAGCCGGGTCGAAGTTGAATTTCTTTTGTTTTGTTTACGTGCGCTGATTTTTTATTTTCTTTTTTCTTCTTGGATTCATCATATTTGAATTTTCCAAAATCACAAATTTTGCATACAGGTGGCCTTGCGGTGGCAGCAATTTCAACTAGATCGAGCCCGTGTTGTTGGGCTAGCGCAATTGCTTCGCGCGTTTCCATCACGCCAATCTGGGTTCCGTTTGCGCCGACTACGCGCACTTCTCGGACTCGAATGTGATTGTTGACCCGGGTGCGGGGCACCCATCGCCGCCGCCCTTTGAAGCTAGGGCGACTCAAATCTGGTTTTGAGGTTGGTAGTTAATCATTATTATCACGCGGGCATCACGTACCGATCCGTCTTTTTTATGCGAACCCTGAATTCTGGCAAGCGAATTGTGAAGTATTTTTGCTTTTTTCGTGCAAAGCCTAAACGCTTACCGCTAGTTTCCTGCCTGCCATGGCCACAATTCAGCCATTTGCCGCGTTGCGACCAAAGCCGAGTCTCGCACAACATGTTTGTGAGCTCCCATATGATGTGGTTAGCAGTGAGGAAGCACGCAATTTGGCTAAGGATAATCCATATAGTTTTCTTCATGTCAGTAAGCCGGAAATTGATCTGGAGAACGGAGTCGATGTGTATTCCGGAGCTGTTTATAAAAAGGGTGCAGAAAATTTTAGGCTGTTGGTGGATCGGGGAGTTCTCGTGCAAGATGCAGAGTCGTGTTTTTATTTATATCGGCAAATTTTCGGGGAACACGTTCAGGTTGGTCTTGTGGCAGTTGCTAGTTGTCAGGAGTACGACGAGGGGGTTATAAAAAAACACGAACTGACTCGCCCCATCAAGGAGGATGACCGCGTACGCCATATCGAAGCGGTTAATTCCCAAACTGGCCCTGTGTTTCTAACATGTTTCACCTCGGCTAATTATAATGATTTTGTTGACCGCAAGATTGGCGACAAGCCGGACATCGATCTGACGGCACCTGACGGAGTGCAGCATGCGTCCTGGGTCATCAATGACAAAAAAGATATAGCGTTCATTAAGAGCCAATTTTCAAGCATTGATAATCTATATATTGCTGATGGGCACCATCGTACTGCGGCTGCTTCTCGTATAAATAAATTGCGGAATGGTGCCGGCCAAAGTGCTTGGTTTCTTGCTGTTATTTTCCCACATGATCAAATGAATATCCTGGCCTATAATCGCGCCATAAAGGATCTCAACGGCCGCGATGCTTCCCAATTTCTTTTTGAGTTGCAGGATGTGTTTGAAATTTATGAAAATCACAACGGTGAGTGTTCAGCCAGCAATGAATTCGGTCTTTACCTCGATGGTCGTTGGTGGCGATTGTTATTTAAGGGCGACAAGGATAAATCAAAAACTTTGGTGACCGGGCTCGATGTGTCGATTTTGCAGCATCATGTGCTGGAGCCTCTACTTGGAATAAGTGACCCTCGGACAAGTGATTCCATTGATTGCATAGGAGGTATTCACGGGTTGAGGGAGCTCGAGCGGCTTGTTGACAGCGGTCATTATGCTTGTGCATTTTCTCTGTTTCCTACATGCATTGACGATCTTATGAGGATTGCGGGCGCGAATGGGCTAATGCCACCCAAAAGCACTTGGTTTGAGCCGAAGTTGCGCGACGGGATGTTTTGTCACATGATTTAATTTTACGGATGAAAATTGTACTCGCTTATTCCGGTGGTCTTGACACGTCAGTATTATTGATGTGGCTGAAGGAAAAATTTGACGCCCATATCATTGCGTTCTGCGCAGATATTGGTCAGGCCGAAGAACTATGCGGCTTGGATAAGAAGGCTAAGGGCACTGGTGCGTCGAAAGTGTATATCGACGACCTCCAAGAGGAGTTTGCGCGGGATTTCATTTTTCCTATGATGCAAGCTGGCGCGATATACGAAGGCCAGTATTTTCTCGGCACGAGTATTGCTCGCCCTCTGATCGCCAAGCGAATGGTGGAAATCGCTCGGAAAGAAAGAGCAGATACTATAGCCCACGGAGCTACGGGGAAGGGTAACGATCAGGTCCGCTTTGAGCTGACTGCGGCTGCTCTGGCACCCAACATTAATGTTATGGCCCCCTGGCGCATGGAGGAATTCCGGGTAGAATTTCCAGGTCGCAAGGAGATGATTGAATATTGCCGTAAGCATGGGGTTGATGTGGAGGCTAGTGCCGCTAAGCCGTATTCCATGGACCGGAATTTATTGCATATCTCCTTTGAGGCGGGGATTTTGGAGGACACATGGTTCGATGCGTTTTCGCCAAAGAACAAGAATATGTTCAAACTTTCTGTTTCACCTGAGGATGCGCCCGATAAATCCGCACAGGTGACCCTTGATTTTGAAAAGGGAAACTGTATCGCGATCAATGGCAAGGAGCTCAGCCCATTGGGAGTCATGCGCAAGCTAAATGAGCTTGGGGGAAAACATGGCATTGGTCGTGTCGATCTTGTTGAGAATCGATTCGTCGGAATGAAGAGCCGGGGGGTTTATGAAACACCCGGCGGAGCCATATTGCATTTCGCTCATCGTCAGGTGGAGAGCATTACTATGGATCGCGAGGTCATGCACATTCGCGATTCGCTCATTCCGAAATATGCGGAGCTGGTCTATAACGGATTCTGGTACGCCCCTGAACGTGAAGCATTGCAAGCGCTTGTGAGTGAAAGTCAAAGGAAAGTAACGGGCACTGTAAGGCTCAAGCTTTATAAAGGGAATATCATGACCGCTGGTCGCAAATCGCCGGTGAGTCTATACAATTCAGATATTGCCACGATGGAGGCTGACTCAAAGGAGGCATATAATCAGAGTGATGCCACTGGATTTATCAACTTAAATGCACTCCGATTAAAGGTCCGCACCAAGGTTCAGGGTCGACCACGTAGCTAAACTAGCGGTTGGTGGGGATTTTGACTTGCGCATGTATATTGGTGATACCAGCGCCACGTGCTTTGTCACGGACACTGACTACTTCGCCAAAGGGAGCATCCTTATCAGCCCTAATGATAAGTGAGGCTGGTGGCTTTTGCGATTTTCGGGATTCAAAAATGTTTTTCAACTCATTTATCGTGATCGATTTATTGTTCAATCGCAAATGTGGCGCGCGGGCGCGAATGCTTACGATCAGTGGCTCAATGGAGGGCGTCGCTGTGCTGCCGGCATTTCGTGCGACAGGCAGTGACAGGCTGATTGTCGGCAATCGCTCCTTGAAGGTCGTGCTTACCACCAGGAAAATTAGGACAACCATCAGCACATCGATCAGCGAAACAATGATGATGGAAGGCGCGCTTCGTTTTGTTTTACGCAGAAACTTCATCCATTTGGCTCAATACTGGCGGCTCAACGCGTTGATACTGGCTTCGCAAAAACTCGTCACATAAATTTTCCATCTCCACTACCATGGTTTCAATTTTACGATTAAAATAACTCCAGCCCACAAGTGACGGGATGGCCACTATTAATCCAAGCAGCGTGGCCTGTAAGGCGATGCTGATTCCCTCTGAAAATATGGCTGTCTGTTCAGAAGTAGCTTCAACTCCCATTCCTTTAAACAAAGTGATGAGGCCGAAAATTGTGCCGACTAGTCCGAGCAAGGGGGCCACGCCAGTGATTATCTCCAGAACGACAATGCCGTGTTCCATCTTGACCACTTCGGCGCGCGCGCGAGTTTGCAGCATTTCTATATTTTCATCACGTGATAAATGAAGATTATCGATGCAGCATGAAAGCAATCTTCCGTACGGTGAGGGTTCATGATTGCAGGCTGCTCGCAGTGCCAGCAGGTCATCTCGTGCGCGACAAACAGTTTGGGAGTCGGTTAGTTTTGCTGGGATAACTTTGCTGCGGCGTAGGGCGATGCCGCGTTCTGCGATCAGGAAAATGCTGATTAAGGAAGCTAAAACCAATATTCCAACAATCATCGTTTTCATAGTTGATGGGGGTGGTGTTTGTTGGGTCGAATCTGGATGATTGGCAGGTTCAGCTGAGGCCTTAAGCTGGATGGCGCTCGAAAACAAAAATGCGGCAACGAGAATCGCCACTCTAACTGTCCAGAATTTCATCGAAGAAGATAATGAAATGAGAAGCGACAGGACCGGACATCAGCACCTATTTCGTGGCGCATCGATTCTGTCCATTTTTCAAACGGAGCAGGTCCCTCCAGTGCCTCTTTGCAGTAGTATGCTTGCACGTTTTTTGCGCGATTTTGGCGCACTGTCAGTTTCGTAATAGTTCCATCATGATGCAGATTAAAATCAATTACCACTTTGCCCGGATGAAACCAGCCTGGCTTGTTGCGGAATCTTAGCCAAGCCAGCTTAACGGCTTGGACAAATCGGGCGTCATATTCTCCATAACCAGTAAGTTGCACATCAAGAGTTGGGGAGCCAATGCGGGCAGTGCCGCCCTCCTGCTTCATTTTCTTGCTAGCTAATATGCCTGCCTCAAGGCGCCGCCTTTGTTCAGAAACAGTGGGAGCCTTCGGCCTTTCCGGCCCTTCCGGGAGGGTTGGGGCGAGTGATTTGATCATGGTTTCGTTTTTGAGGTGTAACGGGTGGCTTAGAACGTTGTTGGGCTGAACTGGATCCAGCAGGACTGTCGGATGCTCTCTCACTTGCGGGAGGGGGCCTTGGTTTAACGGAACTCGATCATGTTGTATTTTTGCCGATTCTTGCGGCTTGAATTCTGGGCGAGACAATGGTCGCGGGGCAGTGGCCGGTTGCGCTAATTGTGATGCAATGGATTTTGGAATGGTGTTCAGTGAACTATTGTTGTTATTGAGTGTTCCCGGGAACATTTCGTTTTTTGCATCAATAAAAGGCCTTTTTTGATTCGTTATATCAGACTTCTCATTAGCCGCCTTGGTGTTCGCGTTGGAGTAAAAGGGCGTGATTTTTTCAGGCGGATTCGGAGTTGAAGATTTCGGATTTACGGGGACAAAAATATTGGGTTTTTGAATTTCCTCAGGTTTTTCTGCCTCAATATCCTTTTCTTCCTTTTGCTCTGGTGAGGTCACCGCTGAACTCGATTTCGTAGGAATTGTGTCACTCATATCAACGGTAATAAGCACTTCGCGGGGTTTGGAATTGAAGCCCATTGACTCTGTTTCTAACCAACCACCCCAGATGATTCCCGCACCCACCGCAATGTGGATCACCAAGGTGACCGCAAGCGCGGTGACTCCCCCAGAAGGATCGGTGTGCGTGATGGTGTTATTCATATTTTCAACCCGAATCACGGGCATTTTGTCAAATTAAGAATCTCAAGCAATCCTTTGTTGTTAAGTTTGCGCGGAAAGTTTTTCGTTTCTCACAGGCGCTGTCACCCGTGCATTGGGCTTCAGTTTTCCAAGCGTATTCGCAAAGGCTAAGGCGCTTTCTTCTTCGCCATGAACCACGTAAATGTCCTTCATGCCACCGGAACATGACTCCACGTGGTTAATCAATTCATTCCGATCAGCATGTCCGGAAAAGGCGTCGTGCCTCTCGATCTTCGCCTTGACCTTGTAGGGTTCGCCGAAAATATTCACTGGAGAGTCACCATTTACAATGCGCGAACCCAAGGTGTGCTGAGCGCAATATCCCACAAAAAGGATTAGGTTGTTCGGGTTCTCAATGTTGTTTTTCAGATGATGACGAATCCGGCCTCCCTCGCACATGCCCGATGAACTGATGATGATGGCCGGGCCGTCAATTTCGTTCAGTCGCTTGGATCGTGACACTTGCCGAATGTACTGTAAATTTTCCATGCCAAATGGATTCGTTTTTTCGCGCAGGAATTGATATGTGGATTCATTGAAGCATTCGTGGTGTAGGCGAAAAACCTCGGTTGCATTTACACTGAGCGGACTGTCTACAAAGATTGGCACATTGGGTAAGTCGCCACTCTCTGCAAGTTGATGGAGCGTGTAGACAACTAATTGCGTGCGCCCAACAGAGAAGGCCGGAATGATGATTTTACCACCACGATGAACGGTTTCGATAATGCCTTTGGCAATCTTCACGATTGAATTGTCGCGATCTCCATGGAGACGATTGCCATACGTGCTTTCAATATGAAGCACATCAACATCTTCCACCACTTGTGGGTCGCGCAGGATTGCGTGACCGCCTCGTCCTACATCGCCGGTAAAAAGATACCGGAACTCTTTTCCATTCTCCTCTCGAATATCCAATATCACTTGCGCCGAACCAAGGATATGGCCCGCGTCGCGGAAGGTGAGATCTACGCCCTCGGCAATGCGCATCGGTCTTTCATAATTTAGCGATACGAGTTGTTTGATTGCCATTGCCGCATCTTCAATCGTATAGAGTGGCTCTACTGGTTCTTCGCCTCGTTTGGTGCGTTTTTTGGAAATATATTTAGCATCGCTCTCCTGGATATGTGCCGAGTCTTCGAGCATTATTCCTGCTAAATCACGCGTGGCATGCGTGCAGAATATGTTTCCAGTATATCCTTGTTTCACCAAATTTGGAAAGTTACCGCAATGATCGATATGTGTGTGGCTCAGCACTGCTACATCGATATCGGCAGGGTTGAACGGAAAGTTTTTGTTCCGATCATTGGATTCGGAGCGTCGGCCCTGAAACAAGCCACATTCCAGTAGGATTCGCTGTTGATTCACCTCCATAAGAAACATTGACCCAGTGGTCGTGCGTGTAGCCCCACAGAATTGCACTTGCATGTTTATGGTATCGCACAAAACCCATTGCGCGTCGAGATTCGATTGGTAAACCGGGTTGTTTGCGTTATTACGGGGGCCTTGAGCGATGCATCGAATGGATTATGGGTGAAGCTAGACCGGTTGGTACATCTGCCAGATGTATTGACCCCTCCGGATCGGCCTAATTGCTTCGCTTATTATATCAGTATCCATAATGATGGTGATGAAAAAGTGACCATCAAAGGGCGCAAGTGGGTGGTAACCGAATCCTCAGGAGATGTGATAGTTGTGGAAGGTGATGGAGTGGTGGGCGAGTTCCCGACAATCTCTCCCGGTGAGCAATTTGCCTACAATAGCTTCCATGTCATTCATTCTAATCGTGCCAAGGTGGAAGGTAGCTATCTGGGCATCAGCGAAAATAGCGTGCCGATTGTGGTTCAGATCCCCCCCTTTGATCTTGTGGTGCCGGAATCAGAAATCGGTTGGTGCTGATTAGCGTTTGCGCCAAACGATGCGTGCCTTGGTTAGATCATAGGGCGACATTTCAACCGTGACACTATCCCCAACAGCGATGCGTATCCAGCGTTTGCGCATTTTGCCAGAAATATGTGCAAGCACTTCATGCCCGTTTTCCAGTTTAACCATAAACATAGTACTGGGCATCACTTTAGATATGACGCCTGCTAGTTGAATGGGTTCTTCCTTCGCCATTGGGCAGGGCGCACCGTGCCGATTGTGCTCTGTGAAATCAAGCTTCAATAAGTGGGGGAATTTATTTCCCCGTAGGGCTTTGGGGGATTTGCATGGGCTAATTACTCCTTGAGGAGCCTTTCGACTTTTGCCTCAAGGTTGGCGCGGGCTTTCATGTCCACCAGATTTCCCTTCTTGTCTACCAGCCACATTGCAGGAATGCTCTGAATTCCAAACTCAACGGCGTAACGGTTTTTCCATCCTTTGCCGTCAAAATGTTGTGGCCAAGTCATGTTGTTATCTTCAACAAAATCCATAAGTTTATTCTTATTACTGTCGAGTGAAATACCAACTATCTCAAAGCCCTTTTTGTGATACTTGGCATAAGTTTTTTTAACATTTGGTAATTCGGCAACACAGGGACCGCACCAGGTTGCCCAGAAGTCAATGAGCACCACTTTGCCTTTAAGCTTTGCTACATTGATCCGCCGCCCGTCTACGGCTTCAAAGGTAATTTCCACAGGCTGGCCTAGTGCTTCCATGTTTTTGAGTTTGCCCTTGGCGGCTTCAGCCAGTCTACCTTCAGTATTTTCGATGACCTGCTTTAGGTAGGCTTTGGCTTGTGTCGGTTCGGCAGAATCCGCAAGTCGCATAAGGGCACTGTTTGCTGTTTCGTTCTTTTTGTCCCTTTTGAGAATTGCAAGAATTCCGTCTTTTGCCTGTTTCTTGAGCAGGGCTGCTTCCTGTTTGTTCTTAATCAGGCCGCTGGCTTCGCTCATCATGATAAATGGTCGCGCATCGCCAGGAAATTCTTTGGCCAGGGCCCGTGCGCCACTGGCGTATTCAGCAAATCCTTTAACGCGGTCGTCATCGACCATTTTTCGAACTTTTCCGATGAGTTCGCTGGCCGCAGTATTGAATGTGCGTGACGACTTTTTATCTTCTGCGGATGCGTATAGGGGAAGGACAGCAACCACAGAAAGCTGCAAGAGAATTTTGAATATTTTCTTCATGATGAATGTAATTCCTTTTTATGAGGCTGGTTGGTGTGGATGGGAAAGGCGAGGTTATTTTGATTATATATCGAAGGCGCAAAGACATGGTTCACGGAAGTAGTTGCGTTTTGTGGCTTCTGGCATGAGTGCATAAATTGTACACTGTAGCATTTGGCGTTTCGTATACCGAGAGCATATTGTCATGAATTCAAGATCATGCCTGCGCGATCAAAATCCATTTGGCCAACGCAAGAAGAAAAAAGAAGCCTGCTACATCGGTAACGGTCGTGATGAGGATGCTTGAGGCGAGTGCTGGGTCTAGCCGGAAGAATCTTAAGGCAAACGGAATAAATACCCCAAAAAGTGCGGCGACAAGAAGGTTGAGCATCATCGCGGCACCAACCACGAGGCCGAGTTTCCAGCCAAGTTCCGGGGCAAGGAAGAGGGGGCCCACCAGATAGCCAACAATGCCCACAATAATTCCAATAATGAATCCGATGAGCAGACTTAAGAATAATTCTTTGAATAATGCCTTGCGGCCATCGCCTGGAGAGAGTTCGCCTAGCGCCATGTCTCGAATGATAATGGTGACAGTTTGCATGCCGGCGTTGCCGCCTTGGCCGGCGATGATTGGCAGGAAAATTGCCAACACTGCAAATTGCTCAATGGTGCCCTCAAATAAGCCGACCACCGCACCGGCCATGCAGGCGGTTAGCAGGTTCACGCATAACCACGGCAAGCGGCGGCCAAAGGATTGCTGCCAGGGCGTGAGGGCGCGCTCCTCTCCAGAGAGTCCCACCATTTTTTGCATGTCCTCGGTTTGCTCCTCAATTGCGATAGAGAGCACATCATCGCCCCGGATGATGCCCGCCAGTTTGCCTTCGTCGTCCAGAACCGGCAAACCAAGGAAGTGATATCTCTCAAACCGTCGAACCACTTCCTCTTGGTCATCCATTACGCGTACGTATTTCACTTCGCGGTCCATGATGTCGGCGACCTTTACTTCGTCATCGGAAAAAATGAGGTCGCGAATTGACACAACACCCACCAGTTTTTGGTGTTTGTCGGTGACGAATAAATAATTAATATCAGTGGGTTGCTGCTCCCGATGTTTGCGGCGAATGCGGCGATGGCCTTCGGCAACTGTTTGATGTGAGCGCAACGTGACAAAGCGGTCACTCATAATGCCGCCTGCAGTGTCCTCCGGATACTTCAGCAACTCCTTGGCCGCTTTCGCCTCTTTTGCACCCATCTTGCGCAGTAGCCGTGCGCGTTTAGTTTCTTCCATTTCACCCAGCACATCCGCTGCTTCTTCGGCATACATTTCATTAAGAAGAGGAACCAGCTTGGACTGGGGGAAGTCTTCCAGAAGCATGATCAGCGTATCATCCTCCAGTTCGGTAAGTGCATCTGAGGCGTACTTGACGGGCAGCTCGCCGAGGACATTGCGCGCTTCTTCGATAGGCATCCGTTGCAGGCGATCGGCTAGATCAGCTGCGTGCAACGCTTTAAATTCTTCCAGATAAATTGGGGTTGTGTCGCCCATGTTTCAGCCTCCGCTATGCGGTTTAGATTAGCTGAATATCAGCGATTTACAAGATTCGATTATCCGCCAGCCACAACGCGAACAATCTCCAGTCGATCTCCCGCATGAAGCTTTCGAGTGGCGATTTCCGAGGCGACCACAGCCTCGCCGTTGAGCTCTACTACCACACTGCGTGGCAGTAAATCCTGCGCAACCAGAAATGCCTCCAAGGTGGTGGGGAGATCAACAGGCAGTTCGCGGCCGTTGGCAATGACACGATCGGCCATGTGAATCAGGAGACATTGAGTAGGCTCACTTCAGGGCGGCAATTCAGGCGGACGCCGTGCAGATTGCCCACCCCCTTGCTGATGTGTAGCCAGCGATCGCCCAATTGATGTAGGCCGCGCACGAAACGCTTGTCCTTGACCGGCGCAAGTGGCGCGCCCAAGCCAGGAAGAAATACTTGCCCGCCGTGTGTGTGTCCGCAGAGCATCAGATCCCATGGGTGGCCACGCATTAAGTCCTTGGAGTCCGGATTGTGCGAGAGCAGCACTGTTGGGCGGGAGTCATCAAGTTTTGAAAAAGCTGTGTTCGGGTCGCACTCTCTGTTCCACAAGTCGCCTACGCCCACGAGGTTTAACTCCCGTCCATTGATTGCTTCGACTGTATGTTCATTATGCAGCAAGCGAATGTTTGCAGAGCACAATAGATCGCGGACTGCTTGGGAATTACTCGTTCCGATCTTCATCTTCCTGTCCGCCCAAGCACCGCCGTCATGATTCCCCAGGCAAGCAAAGGTAGGTGCGTGATCAGATAGAGCCCGAAGTACATTGGCGTACTTCCCATAATGTTTATATTTCCAAGTGATGAAATCACCCGTGAGGCAGATTAAATCGGGATTCATTTCCAGACCCAAACCCAGGGCACGGCGCAAATAGGCGAGGCTGATTACCCGTGAGGCGTGGAGGTCGGAAAGGTGAAGCACCTTGATCGTTGGACCCGGTTGCCTGAGTGGCACATTCCGGTGAGTTGTTTCCAGCCAACCTGATTCCCAAAGGCGCATGTAGGCATAACCGGCACCCATCATGCCCAAGCCGCCACCAGCAGTGCCCAGTAGAAAACGGCGCCTCGTGGTTCGAGTGGTCCAATAATTGCGCAGACGCTTTATCACGGTATAGACACCACTCTAGGCGCATCGCCTTTTCCCGTCAATGCTACGTCCCAATCCTTCCAAACTGGTTCATATCCCATCTTGCGGATCACTTCGGCTACCGATGCAGGGTTGCGCTCATCGGCAATGTCAAATTGTCCAGTTGCTCGTTCCCTTTGAATTGCGGTTAGCCCTCCATGAAGGTTGCGTTTGGTGGTATCTAATCGATCTTTTACTGAATCCGCGTAACCGCCCGGTTCAGTATGACTGCCCGCACTTGCATGGGTGATGCCCAGCGGGAACAATCCATCGCGTAATTGGGTGGATTCGCGGGTGGACAACACAATGCCAACATCTGGAAGTAGTAACCGTAGGGCACAGGTCAATTGTGCAAAATCTTTGTCTGACAAACTTGCAAGTGGTTGGAATTCCCCCGCACATGGCCGCAGTCGCGGCAGAGATACAGTGATTTGGGTCTTCCAGCAGTGCTTCAAAAGCCACTGAGCATGTGCCGCCACGCACAACGCCTCCCAGCGCCAATTGCCCAAACCGAGCAGTGCCCCAATGCCCAGTCGGCGGAAACCCGCTGCATACGCGCGCTCCGGAGTTGCCATACGCCAGTCAAAATCCTTTTTCGGGCCTGCCGTGTGCATCTCCGTGTACACCGGCCGGTCATAGGTTTCCTGATACACCACCAACCCTTCTGCGCCCACGGCGACCAACGGCTGGTATTCTTCTGTTCCCATCGGGCCAACCTCCAGGCTGATGTCTGGCACAATCTTGTACAGTGCGGTCAAACAATCATGAAGGTAATCTTCGGAGATAAACTTCGGATGTTCACCTGCCACCAGCAGGATATTGCGAAACCCCTGGGCTGCCAGCGCGCGCGCCTCGCTCACCACCTCGTCTACTGAGAGCGTCACGCGCGGGATTGGGTTGTCTCGTGAGAACCCGCAGTAGCTGCAGTTGTTGATGCATTCATTGGAAAGATACAATGGCGCGAAGAGTCGGATTACCTTTCCAAATCGTTGCTGTGTAATTGCTTGAGACCGTCGACTCATTGGCTCGAGATAATCGGCTGCCACGGGAGAAATGAGTCGCGCAAAATCAGTCAGCTTGGGATTTTTTGCATTCAGGCTTTGGGTTACCTCATCTCTTGAGGCCTGCATGGAGGAATGCAAGTGGCGTTCCAGCGGCAATTGATTAAAGGCGTCGACAAAGCTCACGGAGAAAGGTTGATGAAGAGCGACTCATTTGTCGAGCGGGAGAAGTGATATATTTGATTGCTTACCAAGTCGTAAATCGTAGGGTGGTTGCCCGCCGTGAAATGGTTTTTGAACATTGTTCTATTTGGGGCCATATGCCTGAGTGCCTCCGCTCAGAAATCCCTTTCACCCGCCCAAGCCAAGCTTGCCACTGAGGCCCATCAAATTCTGGTGACCTACTGTGGCAAGTGCCACGGCAAGGGTGGCTCTTACAGCGATGAAATGCTTCTGGATTATTCCAAGCTCGTTGGGGGTGACGAACCGTTCATTGTTAAGGAAAAGGTGGACAAGTCTTTTCTGTACGAGACAATTGCAGAAGGCGACATGCCGCCCAAGAAGGCAAAGAACCCGGTGCCTGCCGATAAGCTGGCAATCCTTAAGAATTGGATTGAGGTAGGAGCACCCGACTGGAACTTGGCCCCCAAGCCAAAGCGGGAATTTATCACCAATGAGGAAATTTCCATAAGGGTTCTGGAGGACCTCAAGAAGCAACCTGTTCGTGATCGGCGCTTTATCCGTTACTACACCCTTACGCACCTCTACAACGCCGAGGAAAGCGATGATGCCATGGAGAACTACCGGTTGGCCCTGGCCAAGCTCATCAACAGCCTTTCATGGGAAAAGGAAATCACGAAACCCATTCCCATTGATGCCGAGAAAACCATTCTGCGGATTGACCTGCGCGACTTCGACTGGGATTTATCCATCTGGGCAAAAATCATTGCGCGATATCCGTATTCTCCCAATTTTCGATATCTGAGTTTTTTTCAGGTATGCGAATTAACCCTTGCAGATGTCCCGTTCATCCGGGCTGATTGGTTTATTGCAAACGCAGCATCACCGCCACTTTACCATGATATCCTTGATCTGCCCAAGACAGACAAGGAATTGGAAGACAGATTGGGTGTAAATGTTGCCCGAAACCTGCGGGATGCACCCGGCCGCAGGGTCTGGCGGTCAGGCTTTCTTGAATCGGGCGTGTCCAAGTTCAACCGGATTGTGGAACGCCACAAGTCACCCTACGGGGCCTACTGGAAATCCTACGACTTTGACTCAAACAAGGGTCGCAAGAATATCTTTGAAAACCCTCTCGATTTTGAGCACGCCGGTGGTGAGATCATCTTTAACCTGCCCAATGGCCTGCAGGCTTATCTTCTGGTGAATAGCACGGGCAAACGAATTGATGAGGCTCCGGTTAATATCGTCTTCACCACACAGGGTCGTGATCCGGTTATTCGCAACGGACTCACCTGCATGGCGTGCCACACATCCGGCATGAAGGAATTTAAGGATCGGACAGGCGAAATTCACTTGAACATACTGAAAACCCGCTACGATGACGCCGATACGAAAGACTTTGCCCTGGCCCTTTACCCAGAGGGCAAGGCCATAAACGCACTGGTGGAAAAGGACAAGAAGACCTTTGAAGATGCCGTGGAAGAACTGGGGGGAGTCATTGGCAATAAAGAGCCAATTGAGCTACTGACCAATCTTTTTCAAGATTCACTTAGCGCTAAAATGGCTGCTGCTGAAGTAGGTTTGGAGGAACCGGCATTCTTAAATCAACTGGAAAATTATGAACTGAGCGGGGGAAAGGGTCTAAACCCCCTTGCCTCTGGCGGAAACATTGCTCGGGAAGCATGGGAAGAAAAAGTAACTGATTTTGTTAACAAACTTGAATTAGCCAAATCTCGCCAACAGTCCTTGGTCGTGATGAAGAAGCTTAAGGCCTTGGAAGTAACTTCAATAGGTACCGGGAAAAAGAGGAAGGTCATCTGGTTCACCGGTGAAACTCTAAGAAAAGCGGAGGCTGAGTTTTTTCGGATCTATCCCAAATTCAAAATGGGGGAGGATTCTGAGGAGGCTATTATACTAAAAGGAAACCGTAAAAAACATATCGTTGTGAGCCGAGGTCTAGGTACAGCCCTGGCACATTCAATTGTTGATTCAGTAAAATTGTTGAGCGAATGGACATCGGGCATATCAGTAGACAGAGAATATACAGTTGATGAACATAAAGTTGAGGGGGATGTGCGAGTCGAATACATAAAAAATACAACCAAATCAAACATCGGGCCATTTCAGTTTCAATCAGTGGATATATTAATCGAATACACTAATGACTCCGTTCCCGGCGACTGGCATCACCGTTCTGCGATGGATAGTACATGTACAGTGAAAGGGAAAACTGGGAGTCTTCTGACTCGTCAAACATTAATTAATAATTTTAGGGCAAATGCCAATGATCTTAATGCAACCGCCTTTTCTGAGACTCTACAAGAGGAGGGCTTAAGCATCGGGGATTTTGTGGGAGGTCTGCTGAAAGAGGGTAGTGACAAATATACCTTTATCATCTGCGAGGGCAAGTTGACTCAAGAATTCAGAACCTATCTGATAGTTCAGGCAAAATGATAATCACTCCAATTTGCTTCATTCATGAATATGCATGCCTCACCCATAAATAGTGTATCTACGCAACCAATACGCCCAACACATCGGGCGGGTGATGAAAAAGAAGGAATAGTTTTACGCTGAGGTCTTGGTGTCAGGCCAAGGCTTGCCATAGCGCGACCAGAAAACCGATCAGAGTCAAAGAGGCAAGACTGGCCATTAATATTTCAAATGATTTGCGGTTACTCCTCTCAATCATTTGTATTTCGTTTTTCTGGATGAATTCCACGCTGGCTGCGTGAGGCTCACGCGTTCCTTCAGTGTTACCTCCCGAAAACCCCGAATTTTGAACGTCATCATTCATGCCGGACAATAAAGCAAAATGGGTGCCAACTGCCCTTGGGTTCACCCTATGGGCATAAGTTATGCTAGGAGGTTTATCGGAAAGTTTTAACCTCAATCCTATGGCAACACAGGTAATTGCCTTGGCCAACCAGAAGGGAGGGGTTGGCAAAACCACCACAGCGATCAACCTTGCTGCCTGTCTCGCGCGGCAAGGGCAGCGGGTGTTGCTTGTGGACTTGGATCCTCAAGCCAATGCCACCAGTGGCTTGGGTGCAGAAAAACGCGAAGGTGGGAGTGTATACTCTGCGTTGGTTGGTGATGCATTGCTGACCGACCAAATTGTGCGTACGGCTTATGAAAATCTTTTTCTCATTTCCGGCGAAGTGGACTTGTGCGGAGCGGAGATTGATTTGCCGCGTATGGAGGATAGCCTGCAACGGCTCAAAGGTGCGCTCCACTCCGTGAGGATGGCTAATGTGTATGACTTGATCCTGATTGATTGCCCGCCTTCACTGGGCTCGCTGACGCTAAATGCTTTTACGGCAGCAGATTCACTAATCATACCAATCCAATGCGAATACTATGCCCTCGAGGGGATTACAATGGTGAATCGTCTGATGGACCAGGTGCGTGGAACGGGAGATAACCCGGACCTGCACATACTTGGGATCGTGATGACAATGTATGACGGACGAACGCGCCTGAGCCAACAGGTTCTGGAGGAAGTCCGCGCGCATTTTACCAATTTAATCTTCCAGACGACCATCCCGCGGGCAACGCGGTTGGCTGAGGCGCCGAGCCACGGTATGCCGGCGCTGTATTATGACCCGGATGGTCTCGGCACTGCGGCGTATGATGTGCTCGCAGTAGAGGTGATGGAGCGGTTGAGAACCGAAGTTTCCGCACAACCGGAAAACGTGGTGGATTCAGCCTCCCTGCAAAATCCAGAACCGGTGGAAAATCAGGCTTGATGCCTCGACAGGCTTAGCCAAAACTCCGCCGAGTTTTCTCGTAAATACCAATTGATTCCCATTTTGATTATATCGCAAGGATTGCATTATTTATGGCAAAGCTGAAGGTTGAAATGAAGATTGCTAAGGTGATCAAGGAATTGCCTGACACCAAGACTGTTCGGCTGGAATGGCCAGAGGGGTATGATGTCGATTTCAAAACAGGTCAGTTTATAACGGTTTATTGGCCACACAAGCCAAAATACAAGCGTGCTTATTCTTTGAGTTCCTGTGCGCTGGACAAGGGCTACTACGAAATGACAGTGAAGCGGGATGGGAAAATGGGGACCAGCATTGTGGACTGGGCCGAGGAGGGTGATAGCCTGTGGGTCATCGAGCCAGTGGGAAAATTTATTCCGGCCTTTGAGCCATCCGGTAAACACTTGGTCTGCATTGCAGGAGGTTCTGGTGTGACGCCCTTTCGCGGGTTTGTCCGGGAAGCGACACGGCGCAAGCTCGAAACCAAGATCACTGTTCTGTATTCCGTGCGCACAACTGACGATATTATTTTTAAACAGGAGTTTTGCGAGCTGGAAAAAGCGAACCCTTATTTTAATTTCAAAATAACCTGCACTCGTCTTTCAGATGACGATATGTGGGAAGGGCGTCGTGGTCGCATTGACGCGGACTGGATAAAAGAGCAAATAATCTGCTTGCCGGACACGGTTTTTTACGCGTGTGGCCCGAATCCACTCGTCGAGTTTGCCGAGGATTTGGTGTGCGACAAAATGGGTGTGGGCAAGGATCAGATGATCATTGAAAAATGGGGCTAATCACTCAAGTCGATGCGCAGCCCATTATTTAATAAACATCGCGCTTTAGGTGCTCGCTGCATAGGCTTTAGTGGATGGGAAATGCCGCTCCAGTACGAAAGTATTCGGGTCGAGCATCTTGCGGTGCGGGAAACAGTCGGCCTTTTTGACATCTCCCATATGGGGGAAATCATTGTGGGAGGCTCACGCGCAGCAGCGTTTCTTGATCACACCCTAACCAACAAGGCTAGCTTATTGGGCTTGGGTGAAGCCCAATATTCGATCATGTGTAACGACCGAGGTGGTGTAATAGATGATCTTTACGTGTATCGCATTGCCAATGAGGCGTTTCTCTTAATGGTCAACGCCACGCGCGTCGAGACAGATCGTCATTGGTTGGAGTTTGTCCGTTCCGGGCGCGGGGACGATCGCACTGTGAAAATTGATGACCAATCTGAACGTACAGGTGCCCTTGCTCTTCAGGGGCCGCTGGCTGCCTTATTTATTGACGGGCTCTTTTCTTGCGAGGGACTAATTGCGGTGAAATGTCCGACCGATCTCAGTAAAAACCAAATTGACGCTTTTCCTTTTGGGATGAGTGAGGTTTTTGTGGCGCGCACCGGGTACACGGGCGAAGATGGGTTCGAGATTATTGCCCCAGTCGAACTACTTGAAGCTCTTTGGGATCAGTTATTGGAGATTGGCCGGCCACACGGAATCAAGCCAGCCGGCTTGGGGGCGCGAGACACGCTCCGGTTGGAAAT
This sequence comes from uncultured Verrucomicrobiota bacterium, assembly GCA_964616045.1. Taxonomy (GTDB): domain Bacteria; phylum Verrucomicrobiota; class Verrucomicrobiia; order Limisphaerales; family UBA1100; genus UBA1100. The sequence continues at coordinate 24,602 of CAZTTU010000016.1, forward strand.
GGGTTATCCGCTTTACGGACATGAACTCAGTGAAGACATCACGCCCATTGAGGCTGGGCTTTCATTTTTCGTGAAGCTTGACAAGGAGGACTTCATCGGCCGTGGCGCGCTCGTTCGACAAAAAGAGTCAGGGTCGGACCGAAAGTCGATTGCCTTTAAAATGACAGATAAATCGCCACCGCCGCGACAGGGCTACGAAATCTTTGTTGATGAAGAAAATCTCATTCACCGTGATGTGTGGGCATGGGGGCCGGAGGGCTTGAAACACGAAAAGGATGAACCAATGATCGGCGTGGTGACCAGCGGAACACAAAGTCCCATTCTGGGTTGCGGCATTGGAATGGCATTGGTTGATAACAAGCACGCAAAACTTGGAAAGATAATCAACGTCCAAATTCGAAACAATTTACATCAGGCGACAATAAGCAAAAAACCTTTACACATAAACAATGACTAATATCCCCGAAAACATATTGTATTCTAGGAATCATGAATGGGTGCGAATTGAGGGTGAAACCGCAACGGTTGGCATTACCGACCACGCGCAACATGAGTTGACTGATGTTGTATTTGTGGAATTGCCTGAGTTGGGTGTTCAGCTTGCCGCAGGTGATTCCTGCGCGGTGGTCGAGTCCGTCAAATCCGCCAGTGATGTCAATACTCCACTAGCGGGCGAAGCGATTGAGGTGAATGCCTCCCTAGTTGATTTGCCTCATTTAGTGAACGATAGCCCGTATGATAAAGGTTGGTTTTTTCGATTGAAACTCACCGGCGAAGTGGACAGCGGCGCTTTGCTTGATGCAGATCAATACGCTGCAGAGATTGGGCAAGCTTAAGCTAATGCGCATTTGGGCAGCATTTCTCCCCTGTTATCTGGTTTGTGCAGTTCTAGGTGTGCCGGATTTGGTCCTGCGCAATGGCGTGATTTATGATGGCACCGGAAAGGCCGCATTTCGCGGCAGTATAGTTATTGAGAAAGGTAAAATCACCGCCGTTACCGATCGCCCTGTGCGCGGGGTAAGAGAGATTGTTGTTGACGGTCTCGCCATAGCCCCGGGATTTATTGATGTTCACACACACGCTGAAAATATCACACACCACCCCAAGGCGGAAAATTTTTTGCGCATGGGGGTCACAACATTGGTCCTTGGCAATTGTGGCTCCTCCAAGCTCAAATTAGGGGAATTTTTCACTCGGCTTGAGCAGGTCGGTTTTTCGCCAAACATTGCCAGTCTCATTGGGCACGGAACCATCCGCAAGCAAGTCATGGGTGGCTCCTTTCGTCGACCACCATCCGCCGGTGAGCTAACATCCATGCAGCGCCACGTTGATTTGGCCATGCGCGAAGGTGCGCTGGGAATATCTACGGGGCTCATTTATTTGCCGGGTACATTTGCAAAGACTGATGAGTTAGTGGCGCTCTCAAAAACTGTCTCCCGCCACGGTGGATTATATGTGAGTCATATGCGTAGCGAAGGCACAAATATATTTAGTGCCGTAGACGAGGTTTGCACGATAGCGACAAAGGCGAAATTGCCCGTGCATATTTCCCACCTTAAACTTGCCGGGCGGCCTATGTGGGGTAAGCATGATAAGTTACTAGCACGACTTGACCGTGCGCGCGCCGACGGTATTCAGCTCACCCACGACCAATACGCCTATACCGCTTCCAGCACAAGTCTGCGTCAACTTTTGCCTGATGATGTTGTGGTTGGCGGCTCAATAGAATTTTCCAAGCGAATGAGAGATCCCAAGACACGTGCTAAAACTGTCTTGTGGATGAAGAGTCGGATTCGCGCGCGTCAGCGTGAGGATTATTCCTATGCAGTTATTGCCTATCACAAAAAAAATCGGAACTACAATGGTCTTAACGTCGTACAGGCAGCCAAGCTCCGTTACGGGAAGGATACATTGGACCATCAAATTGATCTGATTATTGAAGTTGAAGCCAGCGGTGGCGCAAGTGCAGTTTTCCATGGCATGTATGAGGATGATGCACGTGCTTTTCTAAAGCATGCTTATACAATGTTTGCGAGTGACAGTAGTGTGCGAGCTTTTAAAGTTGGCGTTCCCCATCCGCGTGGCTACGGCAATGCTGCGCGCTTTTTGGCGCGTTATGTACGTGACCAGAAGCAGATTGCACTCGAAGAGGCTATTCGTAAAATGACGTCACTTCCCGCTGCTACATTTGGCATCAAGGGCAGGGGGGTCATTCGTGTTGGGTTTGCCGCAGACGTGGTTGTGTTTGACCCAAAAATTATTCAGGACAACGCGACCTTCAAAAAGCCACACGCTTACGCAAGTGGGTTTCGCCTGGTAATTGTCAATGGCCGGGTGGTCGTAGAAGATGACCGACACAATGGCGCTGGTCCCGGCCAAATTATTCGGCGTGCTCGGTGAGGTAATCAGCAATGTGCATCGCTACGATACTTGACCCTTCCTTTTTTAAGCCAGCCTGAATTTGAAGTAGGCAACCGGGGTTTGAGGTTACCACCACATCAGCTCCGGTTGAAATGATGTTGTCGACCTTTCGTTTCTGTAAGCGCGCGGCCATATCTGGCTCTACAAGATTATAACTCCCTGCGCTCCCACAGCAAATGTCTGCTTCAGGCAACTCCACGAATTGCTTGCCTGCTACCGCATTGACCAAAGAACGCGGTTCAGATTTGATCGCCTGCGCATGCGCCAAGTGACAGGCGTCAAGGTAGGTCACTTTTTCTGCCGTCAAATCCTGCTTTGTATATTTTTTTGAAATCCATTCGGTTAAATCCTTCACTTTGGTGCTGAATTTTTCCGCACGTTTCTCCCATTTGTCATCGCCCTTCAGCAATTCTCTGTAATTCTTTAAAGTGCTTCCACAGCCTGCGGCGTTAGTCACAATAGCGTCAATTTCGTGTTTCTCGAAGGCAGCTATGTTGTTTCGTGCGCATTTTCGAGCTTTTTCAAGCTGACCACTGTGGGCATAGAGTGCTCCGCAGCAGGCTTGCTCCTGCGGGTTGCAAATCTCCCAGCCTTCGCGTGCGAGTAAATTCACGCTGGCCTGGTTTGTGTCACCAAACATCACCTGCATGACGCAACCCTCAAAGAAAGCCACACGTCCTTTAGTATTGCCCTTGGCCGGTGTATAAAGCGCCAATTTGACGGCTCTCATCTTGTCGGGCATCAATTCAAGAGCAGGTCGTGCGATCTTTGGAACCAGAATTGTTATGCCTAGGAATCTGATGAGGCGCGCTGGAAATAATGCTAGCTTTATTCGCCAAGGAAACGGAAATATCTGCTCAATGGCGAATCGGCGCAGAAAAGCCTGAAACCAACTTCGAGAATATTTTTGCTCCAGATAATCACGCGTGAGTTCAATGAGGTTGCCATATTCCACCCCGCTGGGACAGGCGGTTTCGCAGGCGCGACACCCAAGGCATAAATCGATGTGACGAACCGTGATGTCATTGATCGGCAAACGGCCATTCTGTATGGCGCGCATCAAATAAATGCGGCCACGGGGAGAATCATTTTCATTGCCCGTCTCGAGATAAGTTGGGCATGCCGGCAGGCACAGCCCGCAATGAACGCAGGCGAGCGATTTATTTTCATCAATGAACCAGTCTTCGGGCAGGCTCATAACGCGGGGAGAATTCCACTGGGATCAAATGATTCTTTGATTCGTCTTTCTAGTGCGGATGGTTTTCGTGTTAATGGTTTATCTGAACAAGGCACATAAATAATCCCATTCCCTACGCGTGCCACAAAGGATGGTGGTGCAAGGTCTTTGAGGTGTTGAATCAATCGGCCCGGCGGCATTGACAGCGTGCTGATATTTCCAGCACATATGACTTTATCATATTCTAATTCTACTTCAACATCCAGACCAAAAGAGTTGGCTAATTCTGCTTGCTTGTCCACATCTGCTGCAATGCCGCTTATGCCCAATACCAAAGTCAGCGGCCCGCCCTCAATCTGGTGTAAATCTAAAACCGATGGTGGCAAATTTGAATTCCAAACCACACCAATCATTTTATCAGCTTCTCCCAACGAGCTGAGCTGTTTGCTGAGAAACACTTCTTTTTCCGGCCGAGGAGAGAGCTTGAAGATCGCCTCTACTATCACTCCCAGCGATCCGCGAGCCCCAATGAACAGTTTACAAAGGTCAAAGCCGGCCACACTTTTTACCACCTTGCTGCCATTGCGAATGAATCGGCCGTCCGGCAACACAACGCTGATTCCAACAAGCCAATCCCTGAGTGTACCATAGCCAAAACGTCGGGGGCCATTAAGGTTCCGGTCAAGCAATTCTGAGATGGAAACTCCCGTAGCCGGTGGATCCACGGGCAACCACTGTGATTCTTTTGACAGCTCGCCTTGGAAATTTCCTAGTGTCATTCCCCCTTGAACTGTCGCAATCATGTCCTCAGGCACGTGCTCAATCAATCGATTCAAGGATGAAAGATCAACGTCTTCGATTGGCGATTGGGAATTCTGCAATGCCGTTTGCAAATCTCTAATGGAGGATGGTTTCAATTTCATGCGGCCGCCTGTTTGCGCGGAGCAAAATCTGAACATCTTTTACTTCCGGGAAACATTTTGTGGGGGTTGCTTCGCTTTTCTGGATCAAAGGCCAAGCGCAGCATTTGCATGGCATCAAGGTCATCCTTGGAAAATTGCTTGGCCATAAAGTTAATTTTCTCCGCACCAATGCCATGCTCGCCGGTGACACTGCCGCCGAGCCTCACACACTCCCCCAATATATCGTGACCGGCCTGAAGTGCGCGCTTCACTTGATCAGGATCACGTTCATCATACAGAATCAGAGGGTGAATATTGCCGTCGCCGGCATGAAACACGTTGGGAATGCGTAAGCTAAATTTTTTACCAGTCAAATTAATGAAGCGCATTATTTCCGGAAGCTTGCTGCGCGGCACTACGCCGTCTTGGGTGACATAATTGGGGCTAATGCGACCTATGGCCCCAAAGGCGCATTTTCGACATTTCCAGATCTCAGCTCGTTCAGTATTATTTTTTGCCGCACGAACTTCACGCGCACGGTTTTCCCGGCAAATGGTCTCTACTTGAATTGCTTGCGCCTCAACTCCATCCTTCATGCCATCGAGTTCCACGATGAGTATTGCCCCCGCATCCAGCGGGAAGCCGAAATGGTATGCCTCTTCAACGGCCTGCGTAATGAGTGAATCCATCATTTCCAAGGCTCCGGGCACTATGCCGGCGGCTATGATGTCACTTACGGATTGGCAGGCATCATCGACGTTCTCGAATATTCCCAGAAATGTCTTGAAGGTTGTGGGTTGTTTTATCAAGCGCACGAGCACACGGGTAATTACGCCGAACATTCCCTCAGAACCAATGGCAGCACCACGCAGGTCAAGCCCCCCCACTTCCTCCCCTTCATCTGGTTTTACGCCCAGCCACTCCACGGAGCCGTCCGGTAAAACGATCTCGAAACCAAGCACATGATTTGTCGTGACGCCATTCTTAAGCGTGTGTGGACCACCCGAGTTCGTGGCCACATTGCCGCCAATTGTACACGCTGATTGGCTTGAGGGGTCGGGTGCAAAAAATAAGCCGTGAGGCTCTGCTTTCCGCGTGATCCAGTTATTGACACAGCCCGCCTCTACCAGTGCGCGTCGGTTTCGAGCATCAATATTTAAAATGCTATTCATTCGTGTGAGCGCGATCATCACACCACCATCTACGGCCAGCACGCCGCCGCTCAGGCTGGTTCCGGCTCCGCGTGGGATAATGGGCAGTTGGTGACGATTGCAAATTCTCACAACCTTTACAACCTCCTCCGTCGTTTCCGGCAAAACGACGGCTGTTGGCAGATTTTTTTGAAGTGTGTATGCGTCACACTCGTACACAAGTAGCTCTTGCTCATTCGCCAATACGGCATCGCCTCCCACGGCGGCATTCAGTTCGTCAATAAGATTATCCGGGCTCATCGGAGCCGTTACAGTGCCCAAAACCGTTGCTCCTGTCGAGCGAGGTGGATAGAGTTTGCCCGATGACAACACGGCCATATTCCCCGCCTCAACGAATCCTCATGGGTCCCGGCCCGAGCGACGTACCTCCATCAGTGTTGACTACCATGAGCCAACCATTGGTCGGACATCTGGACCCCTCATTCACAGACATGATGGAGGAGATCAAGGCAATGTTGCGAGAGGTGTTTGTCACAAAGAACAAGATGACATTTCCTGTTAGCGGCACCGGCAGTGCGGGAATGGAATTTTGTTTCGTAAACCTGATCGAACCCGGTGATGAGGTGCTGGTGGGAGTCAACGGTGTCTTCGGTGCACGCATGGTAGATGTAGCCGCGCGGTGCGGAGCAAAAGTAACCACGGTGGAGGCTGAATGGGGCAAAATCATCGAACCTGATCAAATTGCCGCCGCATTGGAAAACTTCAAGCCAAAGCTGGTCGCCATAGTGCATGCTGAGACATCGACGGGCGCACTGACTCCGGTAGAGGAAATTTCCAAGATCGTACACGGTGCCGGTGCGTTATTGCTGCTTGATACGGTCACCTCGCTCGGGGGTTGCCCCGTGCGTGTTGATGACTGGCAGGTGGACGCTGTTTACAGCGGTACGCAGAAATGCCTCAGTTGCCCGCCTGGATTGGCGCCAGTTTCCCTTAGTGATTTCGCAATGGAAACCATCAAGGCTCGAGGCAGTGGCGTTCAGAGTTGGTATCTAGACATGAATCTGCTTGCTAATTATTGGGGCGAAGGGGCACGTGTTTATCACCATACCGCCCCGATCACGATGGCCTATGCGCTGCATGAAGCGCTGAGGCTTGCCCTAAAAGAAGGGTTGGAAAATCGCTGGGCCCGGCATGAAACCAACCATCTTCGATTGAAGGCTGGGCTTGATGAGCTTGGGCTGAGTATTGCCTCCCAGGAAGGGCATCAACTCTGGCAGCTCAACTCCGTAACCGTGCCCGAAGGCGTTGATGATGCGCGGGTTCGTGTCGCACTTCTTAATGAGCATCATATTGAAATCGGACCTGGGTTGGGTCCGTTGCAAGGCAAGGTTTGGCGCGTCGGCTTGATGGGGCATTCTTCCAACGAGGAAAATGTGGACCGCGTGCTTGATGCCTTGAAGGTGTTGCTCTAATTGGTCTTTCGCAATAGCTCATTAATGCGTGTGAATTTTTCCGGCGGAAATCCCATGGCGATCTTGATTTGATAATCGCGCTCAATGGGGTTGGTAATGCGACCGCATTCTATCGCTTGATCGCTGTCGATGAGCCCGCGCATCCACGCCCAAATCCCGGAGCAGGGCACAGGGAAATCACTCCCATGAACGAGACGTGCAGCGACATTTTCATCCTCTAAACATCGCCGAAGACCATGGCTGCGGAGCGGAACATTGAGTGCGCTGGTATCAGCGTATAGATTTTTGTGCTCGTAAAACATCTCAGTAAGCTTTGGGAAATAATCCATATCAACGATGCCGCTCATTGTCGCACAGTGTGCTGCAATAACTTTCACGCCGCATTCGAGTGGAAGGCGGAGCGTTTCAGGATCGGCATATTCGGGCTTTACGACCTGCAGAGTGTGTTCACCGCCGGTATGGGCGAGCAGTGGAAGGCCTGATTCGGCCATGCGATTCCAGAAGGGTTTGAAGTTAATGTTATTGCAGTTGATGTTTTGACAGTTTGGCAGGCATTTCATCATTACCGCACCGCCTTCAAGGCAACGTTCAAGTTCATCCATGGCGTCCGGTCGGGCCGGATGAATGGAAACGGCAGGGAGAAATTCTTCATAATCGCGGGCAAGGTTCAAAACGTAATCATTAGGCACAAAAGCGTTTCCGGCTTCCTTTCGGATAGTGCCATCATCATGATAAACTGCCTCTTGCGCCAATAAACAAATAGCATCTACTGTGGATTCTCGAATGCACTCAAGGAGTCGGTCGCGATAGATATTATCAAAACTCTCTCTATAAATGGAGGCTGATGGGAGCCCCAAGGCCCGGAGCATGATCGCATAAAGGGGGATTTTCCCAGCGGAAACGCGAAGCCAACAGCCGTTGCCGCTGGCTTCATTGCCAACCATATGGACGTGCATGTCGATGATTTTCATGAAAAATAGTGAAAAATGGCGGAAGGAGTGGGATTCGAACCCACGGAACGGTTGCCCGTTCACTCGATTTCGAGTCGAGCGCCTTCAACCGGACTCAGCCATCCTTCCAAGTGCGAAAAATATAGAGTAAGGGGCGATCCAAGGGCAACGCGAAAGGGGTGCAGCAATTAATTGTAACTCCCATTTTATCGAAAACGTCTGTAATTTCACGTGGACATGGTTGCCACCGTCAACTAGCTTACATACAAATATGAAAAGGATTGCCCTGTTCCTCTTGATAACGCTCCCTGGGATTGCGATCTCCCTCTTGGCCCAATCGCTTGTAAATATTCCGGGGGAGACCCCAGGGGCGTCTCAGGCGAATCCAGGCATACCAGAGACGACCGGTGCCGCTGTACGTGGAACCTTGCGTCAACCTTTTACAGGCGGCGTGGTTATGCCAGCGTGGATGCACTCGCATCTTGGCAGTAGCGGTTCTGGGGGGGGCGATACAGTTCCGTCGATCTCCGCAATCACCCAGCCGGAATTTGCCCCCGGTTATCGTCGAATGAATTTGCTCACAGGTGAGGAATCTGAAGTAATTGGCTCAAACCCCTCCATGGGCGGTAGTGATCCTTACGGTGGCATGGATCCCTCTATAGGTGGCGGAGAAGAGGGTGGTGATCCCTATGGTGGGATGGACCCCTCAATGGGCGGAGAAGAGGGTGGTGATCCTTACGGTGGCATGGACCCCTCCATGA
>CAZTTU010000017.1:0-32777 GCA_964616045.1 uncultured Verrucomicrobiota bacterium
TTAGGGCGGCGATATCGGCTCCAAGTGTCTGGTTGCGACACCCCAGGCCATCAAGTACATCGGCGATGACTGCGGTATATAGTTTTTCCAGTGTGACAATCGAATCGCTCATGAGAGAGGAGATTGTGTCGTGTGCGACCGGCAAGGCGCAAAGGTTATTTTTTCTTTGCGTCTCGACCTCATTGTGGGAATCGTTACCGCTATGGTCGATCCCGGACAGTGCGTCGACACGGGTGCATCCTATCGTCAGTCTCGGCGTGAGATGTGCTGGATGGTAGGCACGTGGATGATTTTTTTCGCGTGGGTGATCGGTTATTCCTCGGTCGCAGGCTATTCCTCGGCGGAAAAGGCGGAGGTGGAAATGGTGTGCGGCATTCCGCGCTGGGTGTTTTTTGGTTGGGTGGTCCCGTTATTGGTAGCCAATGGCTTCACAGTGTGGTTTTGCCTTTACAAAATGCAGGATGAACCAATGGAGGAGATTCCGGAGGACACACCATGATGTTGGTGGCCGCGTCGGGCAATGCAGCGCTGGTGAGTTTCTGTGTGTACACTCTTGGCGTATTTGTGTTGGCATGGCTGGCTAGTCGTAAGCGCGAGGGCAAATCGTTCATGAACGAGTATTTCCTCGGCAGCCGCAACTTGGGTATGTGGGCTTTCGCGTTTACCTACGCAGCGACTAGTGCCTCGGGTGGCAGCTTCATGGGGTTTCCCGCGAAAATTTACAGCTACGGCTGGGTGATGGCTCTATGGATTGGGGGCTATATTGTAGTGCCTCTGGTGGCCATTGGCTTGATTGCGAAGCGACTCAATCAAGTGGCGCGAAAATCCGGTTCCATCACGGTTCCCGAATTGATGCGCAAACGTTTAGGAAGCCCCGCCGTGGGCCAGATAGCCACGGTGTTCCTTGTGTTTTTCCAGTTCTTTTTCCTGTTGGCGCAATTCAAGGCGGGGGCAAAAATCATGACCACGCTGCTGAGTGACGTAAGTGTGTTTATCTCCGCCAAGCATGCTGTTGAATCGGTTATCCAGCCGTTGCCATGGATCGGTGGTACTGAGGCAGATGGTGCGTATTTCCTTTGTCTGCTCGTTTTCGCAGTGTTAGTGGTGGCGTACACGGCGTGGGGTGGCTTTCGGGCGGTGGTGTGGACGGATGTGATGCAGGGGGGAGTGATGTTGGTGGGGGTGATGATTTTGTTGGGGTTGGCGCTCACGCAAGTGGGCGGTCTGGCCAATGCTACGCGGGAGGTTGCCAAGATGGTGCCGCCAGAGGAGGGGACGGTGCGCATACAATTGGCATCCCCAGCTTCGGATGAACTAAAACTGCCCAAGGGATTCTGGTTGAGTTTGGACAGCGCCAATGGCGTTACTTATGCCCGGATGAAAGAAAAGGCAACGATGCAAAAAGGCCGTGTCACTGCCGCCATCCTACTCAAGCCGACGGAGATTTTTGACCGGCGGAATACCGACACAAATGAAACAAAGAAAGAGCTCACCGAGCAGGAGTTTATCGGTGGGCACCGAAAGATGGAATCAGGGATATGGTCAGAAGTGTTTCGTGAACTTGATGCTGACGGGGATGGGTTGTTGACTGAAAAGGAATTCATTAATCGGGACGGATGGTATGAGGAAAAGGCGAGGGAGTTTGATGAAATCAATGTCATCCATCTTTCGCGACCGACAAAATCCGAGGCCAAGGCCATCGAAAACCAATTGGCGGAACAGAAAATCCGTGGACTGAATGTTAAATATGCCAAGGCAAAAGGATACGTGTACGGTGAAGGCATACAGGGAGTGTATGTCAGCGCGCCGGGTCCGGGCATCAAGGACACGGAGGCTCAGGGGTTTCTGCCGGTGATGCTGGCGATGTGTTTTTTCGCATTTTGGCCGTTTGCTGGTTCCGGTCAGCCCAGCTACATGGCACGGCAAATGGCGTTCAAGGACACTGTGACGTTACGGCGATCCATCGTGTTCGTGATGGTTTATTTCTCTCTGATATATTTTCCGCTCATCATCATATTTACCTGCGGCCGCGTGTTGTTGCCGGGGTGGGAGATTGACTCGGATCGCATCATGCCGGAGATGGCGGTGTTTCTCACCTCCAACGCTGGAGCGCCATGGCTGGCAGGGCTGTTGCTGGCTGCGCCGTTTGCAGCGGTGATGAGCAGTGTGGACAGCTTTCTTCTCCTTTTTTCCTCCACCGTGACGCGAGATGTGTATCAGCAAAAACATCCAGATGCCTCCGAGGCCAAGCTTAAAAAGGTCAGCTACACAGTCACCATCATCATGGGTGCGCTGGCGGTGGTGGCGATGCTTAAGCCGCCGCAATTTTTGCAGGACCTCATCGTTTTCGGTTCCGGCGGCTTGGCGGCATCATTCCTGATGCCCGTGGTGTTGATGCTCTATTGGCCACGGCTCACGCCCGGAGCAACGGTCGCAGGCATGATTGCCGGCGGAGGCACTATTGGCATAATTTATTTGGTCGGTTATTTTATAAACAACAAGTTCGGGGAATTCCCGCTGCTGGGCCTCCATCCATTCATTTGGGCTGTGGCGGTTTCAGCGCTTGTCATGGTTGTTGGCGTTCGGTTTTCAAAGCCAACGGACTCCAAATTGGTTAAGAAATATTTTGGCAAGCTTGGCACATAGGAGAATGTGTTGTAGGATTATCCGATGATTCGATTCCCGGCCATGTTGCTTTTGATCGTGACTGGGTTGCCCTTGAATGCGACCGATCATATTGTGTGGTATCCCAAGGCCCGTACGTTTGACCTCGAGGTGCGGAACATGCCAGTAGAAAAATTTCTTGGATTGGTAAAGGCGGAAACCGGCTGGGAAGTGATGGTGGAACCAGGCTTGGATCGCGTGGTTGGCGGAAAATTCAGGAACAAGCCTGCCGCGGACATGATGCGGCTGCTCTTGGGGCGGACCCGATTTGCCCTGTTGCCGCACGCGGGAGGAGGCACGCGATTGATGGTGTATTCGGGGAGCCTAAAGTCAGCTACACAACAGGTTGATGCTTTACCGATTGGGGCATTTCAGGAAAGTCCGGAAGCGATTCCGGATGTTGATGATGGCCGTTTGCTGACAATGCTTGTAAAGGTACATTACCTAAAGAGCCAGTTTTCCGCCATTAATGCCGACCCCAAACTCACCAATCTCCGGCCACTGGTGGCAGGAGCAAATGAAATGTGGCAACCAGCAGGAATACGATTTTCCTTGGATGCCCCAAAATCCATGCAGCTGGTTGACCGTGATGCAGAAAAGACCTATGCGGACCTTTTCAAGCCGGAACTCACTTCCAATGTGATAAACCAGTTCCTGGCCAAGGCAATCTATAGAATGCTGCCGGATTTGCCCAGTCGCGGAAAAGTTATGCACATAGTGGTTGTCCACACGATGCCACAGGGATACGGGGCAGTGTATCTTCCGGGAAAAGGCATGATCCTCATGCCGCAGGTAAAGTATGCCAAGCTGATTTCTAGGAATGGTGTATGGAAGAATGGCTCCGATGTATTCTTTGCGCAGAGCAATATTTTGGCTCATGAGTTGGGGCATGCGCTTTCACTTAAGCATGTAGTTACTCAGGGAAACTTGATGATAGACGGCAAGTTGAGGGAAGGAGGTGGCGTTGGGCCCGGCACGGGCCTTACTCGGGAACAGATTGTTGCGGCCAGAAAACAAGCCTTTACTGGTGGGCCGTATGTTCCTGGGATTAATCCAAAACCGGCTCTCATCAAGCCAAAGTCTGGTGATTGATTCCCGATGCATCCGATGGTATCGTTACCGCACGGCATGGAAGACCCCTTAATTGAAGCTTTGAGTAAAAATGGTGATGATCTCATTGCCGGGCTGAAAACAATCGCGCGCTCTGAAATCTGCGTCATTCTTACGGACGGAGTTATTGTGGGGTTGAATCTGGATGGGTCCAAAATCACCGATGCTGGTTTGAGTAAACTGATCACATTAAAGGAAATGCGTTGGATTGGGTTGGCGCGCTCTGAGGTAACCGATGCCGGCGTGAAGAAGCTTCGCAAAGCACTTCCGGACTGCAATGTGTTGTATTAGGAGAGGATGAGGACTTCTTCAATTTGTGGTCGCGAGAGATGCTGATTCGGCAAAGAACAAGTTCCCTAGTGGGCTCTATCTAGAAAGGTGAACAGGAAGCGTTAGTGCCTCAGCCTTGAGGTCCTTGCGGGCGAACATCTTCAATCACAGGTTTGGCGATAAACTGTGCCACCATCGTCTTGGCGTCAGCTACTTGCTCTTTGGTCATGTCCTTGGCAATGGTCTTGAGAAACTTACTCGCGCCTTCGTGTCCGTTGCCAGCGGCCACCGCCAGCCATTTGTATGCGGCCACCATTCCTTTTTCACCCGAGACACCGCTGGCCAAAAGCAGCGCGAGCTGGATTTGGCCGACCGAAAGCCCCTGTTCAGCAGCTTGCCGGTACCATTGAGCTGCCTTAACGTAATCTTTGTTGACCCCAACCCCTTTCTCCAACATCCATGCATAGGCTGCTTGCGCGTAGGCATTTCCCTTTTCTGCCGCCTTCAGCATCAACACCGAGGCTGCGATTGGATCGGCTGCAATTCCTCGTCCGTCCCGGAGCATGCAGGCCAGATTGTACATGGCCATGGAATAGCCCTCATCTGCTGCCAGCTTGTAGTACCTGATCGCGAATGGATAATTCTGAGGAACCTTGTTGCCTTTCTCAAAAATCCACGCCACGGCGTTCATGGAATACACATTGCCAGCTGCCAGCGCCTTTTCGTAATAGTTTAAGGCCTTCTGGATATTTGCCTTCACGCCAAGCCCGCGCTCGTACATGACTCCCAGATTATAGTATGCGTGATGATTTTCACTTTCGGCGGCCTTGCGAAACCACTTGATTGCCTTGTAAGGATCAGCTCTAGTGCCTTTGCCGTCGCGATACAGGCAGCCCAGATTGTTTTGCGCCATGGCATGCCCTGGGTCCATCGCTCCTGTTTTTTGATTTCGCATCTCCGTTGCCGCCTCGGTATATAGCTTCAGTGCCTGCGGGTAGTCTACCGCCACGCCGTAACCGCGTTCGTAGAGCCAACCGAGATTTGTCTTCGCATGGCGATTACCAAGCTTACCAGCCGATCGAAACAATGTTGCGGCCATCTTGTAGTCCTGAGTCACGCCACGGCCATCGCGGTACAGGCAGCCCAGATTGTTTTGAGCCATCGAGTGGCTGCCTTTCTCGCCGGCAAGACGATACCAAATCGCCGCCTCGCGCGGGTTCTGCTTTACCCCAGTGCCCGTGTCGTAACGCCACCCTAAATGCACCATGGCAAAATAATCATTCAGTTCTGCGCGTTCCTGCAGCTCCTCAATGGGTGTCTTGGCAAAAGGCGATTCAATGGGAGTGCGCCAGTCCATAGAGTCGGGCGAGTTGCAGGAGTTCAATGTCAAGAACACCGGCAAAGCCAACATCAAGCACCGTGTCCGCACAGAATATCGGGCTCCATCTTCCAACCTGAACATTCTGCCCGAACGCGACCCCTTGGCAAGGATGAGTCATTCACCGTAGACGAATTGATCCCAAGGTCATTTTGTGGCAGACTTAACCGCATGGGGAATTCCTTTGGCGAACTTTTCCGGATCACCACCTGGGGCGAGAGCCACGGAGCAGGCGTGGGTGTGGTCATTGATGGCTGTCCACCACGGCTGTCGTTGACCGAGAAAGATATCCAACCCGAACTCGACCGTCGTCGTCCCGGTCAATCCCGGATTACCACTCAACGCAACGAGGCCGATCGCGTACAGATTGTTTCGGGCACCTTCAAGGGGAAAACACTGGGCACACCTATCTCAATGCTTGTGTCTAATGGCGATCAACGATCTGAAGCGTATGCTGAGATGGAAACCAAATATCGGCCCAGCCACGCCGATTACACTTATGACGCCAAGTATGGCATTCGCGCATGGCCCGGTGGCGGACGCACCAGCGCGCGTGAGACCATTGGTCGGGTGGCTGCCGGGGCTGTGGCCAAGAAAATCCTAAAAAAACAGTTTGGTGTTGAAGTGTTGGCCTGTGTGCAGCAGGTGCAGAAGGTTGCGGCAGAGATCAACCCGGACAAGTTCACCCTCAAGCAGGTTGAGGCCAATATCATCCGCTGCCCTGACAAGGCGGCGGCGGAGAAGATGATTCGGCTTATCGAGCGCATGCGCAAAGCGGGCGACAGTGTGGGTGGGGTACTACTCGGAGTGGCGCGTGGCGTGCCAGTTGGCTGGGGCGAGCCGGTATTTGACCGACTTGAGGCGGATTTGGCCAAGGCCATGCTTAGCCTGCCTGCTTCCAAGGGCTTTGAGATTGGCTCAGGCTTTGGCGGCATTTCCCTGAAGGGGAGCGAGCACAATGATCCTTTTCGAATGCGTGGGGGCAAGGTGCGCACCACCACCAACCGTTCCGGTGGGGTGCAGGGAGGCATCAGTAACGGCGAGACCATCCATTTTCGGGTCGCCTTCAAGCCGACGGCCACCATCCTGCAGGTGCAGGATACAGTGAGTGCAAAGGGTAAAAACGTTAAGCTCAAGGCGCGTGGCCGGCATGATCCCTGTGTGCTGCCGCGTGCGGTGCCCATGGTTGAGGCCATGACGGCATTGGTTACGGTGGATCACGCCATGCGCCATCGCGCGCAATGTGGGGCGTCCTGATGTGCAGGTCATTTATTTGTACGACTCTTTGAACTTGCAGGTGCAGGGGGGGGGGTAGTGTAAATTTGGGGCATGAAGAAACTCCCCTCATTGGTAATGGCTTTGGCAATGTTTTCCTCTGGTTGCTTAAACATGCCAACACCAGAATCGCAAATTACTGCTTCTTACATATCCCCCTTAAAGTATAAGAAATACAGTGATGATGACCTCACTGCAGAAATAAATTCCCTTTCGCGTCGTGAGGCACAACTGAAAGTTGCACAAGACCAGAGAGTTAAAACCAGCAAAACAAAAGCGTTCAGGTATGGTTTTGGTGATGGCGACGGGATAGAAGCTTCAGAACTTGCAAATATTCGTGGTTCTATTGAAGCGGCTCGGCGCGAACAAGAGCTCAGGAAGAATATTAAGCCCGCAGAGAAAAAGCCCTAATCACTTCCACGAAGGCGCAAAACCACTGCACGGCGGGTTTCGTTTTCCCATTTCCCATTTACAGGCGTGAGTGTGACGGTAGAGTGGCGGAATGAAACTCGTGCTGGCTGTTTTGGCGATGTGCCTGTGTCTTGGGGGATGTCAAGTATCGGAAGCCGAAAAACGGAAGTGGGATTTAAGTGGGGCGCATCTTGAGCTTCAGCGTGCTGCGGAAACACTCGAATTCAACGGCAAGGCGCGCGAAGCGGCAACCGAGCCAAAGCCCAAGAAATAATCACTTCCACGAAGTCGCAAAACCACTGCGCGGCGTCATTCTCTGAAGCGGCAAATAAGCTTATCCCGCTGGGGATAATCGGCCCCACCACCAGTCCCACAGTTCGTAGCCGCCAAAGACCCATCCCACCGCTGCCAAGGCAATGTAGGGGCCGTAGGGGATGATATTGGCATTGTCCTTGCGAGTGGCCATGAGCAGCACGCCCACCACCGCACCCACCATGGCGCTGGCCATCAGGGTGAAGAGGGTGGCCTGCCAGCCAAGGAATGCGCCAATTGCCGCCATGAATTTTACATCGCCAAAGCCCATTGCCTCACGGGGAACAACGATTTCCCTAGTGAACACCTCCAGATGTGGGACTTCTTCTGCGGGGAATTTTTCTCGGCCGATCCTCAGCGTATTGCCAGTGAGGGAAACGGGTTGCTCCCAGTAACAGCGGTCCACCAGCTCGGCGCGTTCAGCGTACAGTTTCACGGTGTCCTCTTCGCGATAAAAAATATCTTCATATGTCAGCACCGTGGTTTCTTCACCCGCCTCGTTTTCCATATGCATGGCATGGGTCGCGAAAGTGACGCGTACGGGCTCTCTTGAGGAGTAGGTCTGTTTGCCGAACAACGCCTTGCCGAGTCGAACCACGGCGTACACAGTCGAACCACCGCAGGCCATGCCCATGAGGCTAAGGAGCAGTGCGTGGAAGTGGCCGATTTCCTCATTGAGATAGGCTCCATGCAATTGCGGGGAAGCGATGGAAAACAGGACGCCAGCGACCATGCCCCCCTTTGTGAGTTCATCCGGGATAATGAAGTGATCTAAATCAATAAAGGTGGAGGCAATAAGTCCCCCCAGCAGGGTGACTAGGGCCAGAGTAACCAGTGCGGCAATAAATGGCTTCGTGATAAAAGGGTCTGCCCCGCTGGCGAAATGGTAATGCACCAACAGCCACGCACCCAAAAAAGCGAGGCCGGTGAGGAGTTCCACCAGAAAATAGCGGATTGGGATTGGCTTGCTGCATTCGGCACATTTGCCGCGCTGCCATAACCAGGCAACAAGTGGGATGTTCAGGTGCCAGGGGATTGCGTATTCGCAATTTGGACAGTGAGAAGGCGGACTCGCCAAGCTCATCCCCAGTGGTAATCGATAGATGACCACGTTCAGGAAGCTGCCGACAACACAGCCGAACATAAAAAAGATGATCGAAAAGTGCACCAGTGGCTTGCTGAGCCAGATGATGAAATCATCCATAGACTGTCTCCTTGAGCGCGGTACGCATTACATCAATCGGGGCGGTTTGCCCGCTCCAGATTTCCAGTGCCTTGGCGCCCTGATACAGGAGCATGCCAAGGCCATTGGCGGTTTTGCATCCGGCCGCCTTGGCAGCGGCAAGCAGAGGTGTCTCGGTTGGCTTGTAAATCATGTCGTACACCGCGCGCGATTGGTTCAGTGCAAAGGCGCTTGTGTCGAGCGGTAACGGTTCCTCCTTCCCCAGCCCCAGCGAGGTTGAGTTGAGCACGAGGTCGACTTCGTTTTGCGGATATCCGACATGGACGTCCACGGCGGGGAAGCGTTGCCCAATCTCGAAGGCGATGGCTTCGGCCTTGCTCACGGTACGGTTCACGAGGAATAAGCGTTTCACGCCGGTGGCAGCAATCTTCATGGCTGCCACACGACCGGCTCCGCCTGCGCCCAGCAGCAGAATTTCCTCGCCGCGGACTTCCATGCCAAGATCCTCACGGAGACTCTGCGTGATGGCGTCGGCATCGGTGTTGAAACCGTGGCTGCGCAGGTTATGTGGTGCGGTCTCAAATTCATGAAGCGCACGCCAGTCGCCATTGTCGTTTTGGCCTTCGAACAGGATGGTGTTTACCGCGCCCCATTCGGTCGCGCTCGCATCCTGCACATCCACCATATCCAACGCCAAGAGCTTGTGCGGCACGGTGAGGTTGAGGCCGATGTAATGCATCGCTTGCGCGCCGGCAATGGCCTCGCGCAATTGTTCAGGCCGTACCTCAGCGGCGGTGTAGCGCCAATCCAGACCCAGCGCAGCAATCCCGGCATTCTGCATGGCTGGCGAGGCGGAATGACCCACAGGAAACCCATACACCGCGCAAAGGCGTGTACTCGCTGAAACCGGCTGGTCATGACTGGCCACGGGCAAAATGTAGCGGGGGACATGACGTTGTCGAGAGCCGAGTGGCTTGACCTGAGGGCAGGGCTCTCACAAAATGCGGCACCGACACAATTATGAGTGATAAGATATTCCCCCCCACTCCCGCAGCGTCCGAGAATGCGCATATTCCTTCAATGGAAAAATATCAGGAGCTATATGACCGCTCCATCAACGACCCGGACGGATTCTGGACCGAGCATGCCCAGCGGCTGCATTGGTTTGAAAAGTGGCAAACAGTCCGACAATGGGATTATGGAAAGGCGGAAATTCAATGGTTCCTCGGGGGCAAGCTCAACGCCTGCTACAACTGCGTGGATCGCCATGTGGAGGACGGACACGGTGAAGATACAGCGCTTATTTGGGAAGGCAACGATCCCAATGAGAGTCGCACATTCACTTATGCTGAGTTGCACGCCGAGGTGCAGAAGGCCGCCAATGCATTGAAAAATCTTGGCATCGAAAAGGGCGACCGCGTTTGCATTTACATGCAGATGATCCCCGAGTTGAGCATCGCCATGCTCGCCTGCGCACGGATTGGGGCGGTGCACTCGATTGTATTTGGTGCGTTCAGCGCCGATAGCCTGGTGACACGTATTAATGATTCGGAGTGTAAGGCCATCATCACGCAGGACACCGGTGTGCGCGGTACCAAGCTCGATATTCCCATGAAAGCCAATGCTGACTCTGCTGTGGAGAGCACGCCTTCCATCGAGAAAATCCTCGTCGTGCAACGCACCGGCAGTGAGGTGGCGATGGCTGAAGGCCGCGACGTGTGGTGGCACGAGGCACTTGAGGCGGCTGATCCGGTTTGTCCCGCCGAACCGATGGACGCAAATGATCCACTTTTCATCCTGTACACCTCCGGCAGCACCGGAAAACCCAAGGGAGTGCTGCATACCACCGGCGGCTATCTCACCTACGCCGCCACGACGCACCACTACGTTTTTGATTATCACCCTGGGGATGTGTATTGGTGCACGGCGGATATCGGCTGGGTGACCGGTCACTCGTACATCGTGTACGGCCCCATGGCCAACCGCGCCGTCACGATGATGTTTGAGGGCGTGCCGAATTATCCGGATTTCGGGCGGTTTTGGGAAATTGTGGCCAAGCACAAGGTGAATATTTTTTACACCGCGCCCACGGCCCTGCGCGCATTGATGAAGGAGGGCGATGACTGGCCGGCGAAGCACGACCTCTCCAGCCTGCGCCTGCTCGGCACGGTGGGAGAACCCATCAAGGAGCCGGAGTGGACGTGGTACCACACGGTGATTGGCAAGGAGCAGTGCCCTATCGTGGATACCTGGTGGCAAACAGAAACCGGAGGTATTCTCATCACGCCACTGCCTGGGGCTACGCCCACTAAGCCGGGCAGTGCAACGCTGCCATTTTTTGGTGTGAAGCCGGCATTGGTGGACGATGAGGGGAATGTGATTGAGGGTGATGGTGTTTCTGGAAACCTTTGCATTCTCGAACCGTGGCCTGGCCAAATGCGCACGGTATACGGTGACCAACAGCGGTTTTTTGACACGTATTTCGCGCGCTTTCCGGGTAAATATTTCAGCGGCGATGGCTGCAAGCGCGACGAGGACGGTTACTATTGGATTACGGGGCGTGTAGATGATGTCATTATTGTCAGTGGACACAATCTCGGCACTGCGGAGGTTGAAGGTGCCATCGGTGGTCATCCTGCCGTAGCTGAGGCAGCGGTGGTCGGCTATGAGCACGACATCAAGGGGAACGCCATATATGCCTATGTTACTCTCAAGACAGGGGAAGAAGTCACCGAAACATTGAGCGCAGAGATTGTACAGCAAGTTCGTGCGGACATCGGCCCGCACGCTTCACCCGAAAAAATCCAGTTCACCTCTGGCCTACCCAAAACACGCAGTGGCAAAATTATGCGCAGAATTCTTAGAAAAATCGCTGAGGGTGATACCGAAAGCTTGGGCGACACCAGCACTCTGGCTGATCCAGCCATCGTAGATTCACTGGTGGCAGGACGGGTAGAGTAATTCTACTCTGTTAATCAGTCGTGCTTGCTGGGAACCAACCAACCATCTAGACTTGCTTCAGGAGTTTGTTTTAGTTGGATTCATGAATGGTATTTCCATAATTGATATATTGGTTATCGGTTTGATTATTAGCCCACTGCTGGCAGTAACAGTGGGCCTGTGGGGCGTATTTAAGAAAGCTAATCGGCCGGGGTGGGTGTCTTTAGTTCCTATTGTAAACCTGTACCTTCTTCATTCAGTTGCTGGATGTTTGGGGTTGAGGATGATAGTTGATGTGCTTTTATTGGTTTTGGGAATTGTCTTATGGAATTTCGATGTTGTCGCTGTATTCAAGACGGGTGTTGGGACAATGGATTTCTATTTTTTGGTTATTGTTTTGCTCGCGTTTTTGATCCTTGCGTTGGCGTCAATATTCCTGTGGTTCTGTTGTTCTGTTAGGATTTCAACAATTTGCGGCAAGGGGTTCGGTTTCGGAGTGGGATTATTTTTTCTCCCGTGCGTTTTTTACCCTATTCTTGGTTTGAGCAACTCAAAGATCCGAAGCAATCCGGACTTTGGCTGGTTGGCTAAGGTGGGTGATAACCTATTACCATTCGAATTCAATCTGGCATTGCGCTATTTGAGCCCTAAACGTACGGCAGTGTCCTTTATCACCCTTATCTCCGTATTGGGAGTGATGTTGGGGGTGATGGTGCTCATAATTGTTACATCTGTTTTTTCAGGATTCCATTTGCAGTTGAAGAAAACTTTTTTCCAGTTTTCTGCAGATATTCGAGTGCGCCAAATCATGGTGGTTGAGGAGGATGGATCGCAAAAATTACTGAGCGTGCCCATGGATCATTATGATGAACTGATCAATCGTCTCAGTAATATTAAGGGGGTTAAGGGTGCAATTCCCATAATTGGCGGCAAGGTGATGTTGGAAACGCAACCTGATATTGGTGAACCGGTTTTTGATGCACCACAGCTTATTGGAGTGGATGCCGACGGAATGGAAACGGTGAGCCAAGTGCCGCGTTCAATGGTGGAGGGCGAATTTGATCTGCGCGGTAATGGCCTTGTAGTGGGGTTTAATTTTGGGCGTGATGATGGGATGTTCCAGTTGGATGTCGGGGATCGTGTGCTGATTTATTCGCCGCAAAACATGAAAGAGATGAAGGATGCGCACGAGAAAAATGAATCACTCGGTATTCTTCCGGAGGAATACACTGTGCGTGGTGTGTTTGACGCAGGTCAGGGAGAGCTGAATAATTTTATTTTTTGCTCAATTCCGAATGCGCAAGACCTCTATCGCATGGATGATGTGGCACACAGTATCTGGGTGGAAACAGACGATCCCTTGAATCTAGGTCCAACAGTTCAGAAATTGCAGTCGGAGTTAGGGGGAGAGTATATGATTGGCACCTGGGAGGATCTAAACCCGGTGTTGTTGGCTCAGGTGGAGGTGGAAAAATTGGTTACGCAATTCCTGATGTTCTTTATCGTAATTGTTGCCGCATTCGGGATTGCGAGTTCATTGATTATTTTCGGTGTGCAGAAGACCAAGGAAATTGGACTGCTTAAGGCGTTAGGAGCAACAAATGGTCAGGTGAGTAATGTGTTCCTGATTCAAAGTGCAGTTGTCGGTGTTTTGGGCACTGCTTTTGGGGTGGGGTTGGGCATGCTGGTGCTCAAATACCGCAATGAATTTCTGGGTTTTTGGCGCGGCAAGGGGGTGGAGTTGTTTCCGGAAAAGCTCTATGGATTTCGTGATTTGCCGGCTCAGATTGTACAGGGTGATGTGGTGATTATCTGTGGTGTGTCATTGTTGATTTGCATTTTGGCTGGTCTATTGCCGGCTTGGAATGCGGCAAGATTACAGCCGGTGGAGGCGTTGAGAAATGAGTAGAGGTGTTTTACAGGCCCACGATGTTTGCAAGGACTACCACTTGGGAGGCCGCGAATTGCGGGTGTTGCGTGGAGTAAATCTTGGCTTGAGTCAGGGTGAATTTGTGGCGATGCAGGGGGCTTCCGGTTCCGGAAAAAGCACGCTTCTCCAGTTGCTGGGTGGATTGGATCGACCGACGAGTGGCACCATTCGATTCAAAGGTGAGTCGTTACGCCTGAAAACAGCGCACCAGGCAGCTATTTTTCGGGGGCAAAATGTAGGTTTTGTGTTTCAGTCATATCATCTGTTGCCGGATTTGGATGCATTGGAGAATGTTATATTGCCGGCACAAGTGCGGCGAACTGCGGCTTCCATCTCAATTAGTCGAGGAATAGACTTGTTGGCTAGCGTTGGATTGGCGGATCGAATGGATCACCGCCCTTCGGAGTTGTCCGGCGGTGAACAACAGAGAGTGGCTATCGCGCGCGCGCTGATGAATGAGCCCGAAATTATTTTGGCAGATGAACCTACAGGGAATTTGGATACGAACACGGAGGCGGAAATCATTGATCTGCTTAGAAAATTGCATAAGGAGCGCAATCTTACTTTACTGGTGGCAACACATGATGAAATCGTGGCGGCGGCGGCGCAGCGAGTTGAGCATTTGGTGGATGGCAAACTGACAGATTGAGGGGTTGCCCCGCTACGGCGGATGCGGCTAGTCTCCTGCGACCGATGAAGGTTTTTATCAACGGCAAATTTGTGGAGGAAAAGAAAGCGTCAGTCTCCGTATTTGACCATGGGCTGTTGTACGGCGATGGTGTTTTTGAGGGTATTCGCGCCTATAACGGGCGTGTGTTCAAGTTAAAGGAACATGTCGATCGGCTTTTTTGTTCTGCCAAGGCAATATTGCTGAAAATCCCGATGAGCCATAAGGCGATTTGCAATGCAGTGGTGGGAACCTGCCGGCGCAATAAAATCCGCAATGGATATATCCGGTTGGTGGTCACGCGCGGGGCAGGGACACTGGGGCTCGATCCCAACCGCTGCAAAAAGCCACAGGTGATCATCATTGCCGCGACGATTCAGCTGTATCCCAAAGAATTATACGAGAAGGGTTTAGAGATTGTGACGGTGCCTACCACACGCAATCATGCCAATGCGGTTAATCCAGCCATCAAGTCCCTCAATTATCTGAACAACATACTTGCAAAAATTGAGGCAAACAACGCCGGTTGTACGGAGGCGATCATGCTCAACGCACAGGGGTTTGTTGCGGAGTGCACGGGTGACAATATATTTATTCTCAAAGATAATAAATTGTATACGCCTCCGCTTTCCTCCGGCGCCTTGCATGGTATTACGCGCGGAGTGGTCATCGATTTAGCTAAGGAAATGAAGATTGAGGTGGCGGAACCGAACCTGACGCGGTACGACTTATTCAATGCCGACGAGTGTTTTATCACGGGTACGGCAGCGGAAGTAGTGCCAGTGGTGAGGATTGACGGTCGCACGGTTGGTAATGGCGGGCCGGGCAAGTTGACTGCCAAGTTTATCAATACCTATAAGGAACTGGCCAATGCCACAGGTGAGGAGATTTAATCAATGAAATGTTGCCAACCAGACTGTGAGAATGAGGCGACGGTACATTTAACCGAGATGGCAAATGACCAAATGAAGAAGATTGATCTTTGCGAGAAATGTGCCGAGGAGAAGGGTGCTCTTGACCCAAAAGGATTTGCGCTAGCTGATTTGCTGCTAGGTTTGGGCGTCTCATCGGAAATGGAGCATGCGAGCTCTAAATTGGAATGTCCGGCCTGCGGGTTTTCTCATACTGATTTCAAGAAGAGTGGTCGCCTGGGTTGCTCAAAATGCTACACAACTTTTATTGAACCGCTGGAAGGCATACTCAAACAAATGCATAAAGGTACGCAGCATGTGGGCAAGGCGCCCAAGGCATTGCGGGCGCAGTTGGATTTGTCTAAGCAACGTGACAAATTGGCCGGTGAATTGTCCAAGGCGATTGAGACGGAAGATTATGAGCAGGCAGCTCAGATTCGAGATCAATTGAAGGAACTTCAAGAAACTGAATCCAGAGAGACGAAAGAGTCGTAATGGGGTTGATGGAATTTCTAACGCCAGCTAGAGAACTCGCCACTCATGAGGGGCCGGAAAATCATGTGGTGCTTTCCAGTCGGGTGCGCCTAGCGCGCAATTTAGCAGATGTAACATTTCCAGGGCGTGCAAAAAAGGCGAGTCGGGTTGAAACCTGTAGTCTGATTATGCCTGCGGTGTCGACTGCTTCTGCAATGCGGGGAGGCTACTCTGCCGCGATGAGCGACTTAAAGGCGTTGGATAAGCAGTTGTTGGTGGAGCGGCATTTGATCAGTCGTGAGCACGCCGCAAAAAGTGCGGGGAGCGCGCTGGTGCTTAACAAGGATGAGACGCTCAGTGTGATGGTCAATGAGGAGGATCACCTTCGAATGCAGGCATTGTTGCCAGGAATGCAGATTAAGCAGGTGTGGCAAAAGGTTGATCGTTTTGATACAAGCCTCGAGAAGAAGCTTGGGTATGCCTTTGATGCAAATCTCGGTTACCTTACTGCGTGTCCTACGAACTTGGGTACGGGTATCCGTGTGAGCGCCATGCTGCATCTACCTGGCTTGGTGCTCACCGATCACGTGAATCAAATTGTTCAGGCAGTGACTAAATTGGGGCATGCGGTGAGAGGGCTCTACGGCGAAGGTACCGAGACGCTTGGGCATATATTTCAGGTGTCTAACCAAATGACGCTCGGTGAAAGCGAAGCCGATATTATTGAACGCATTCACAAGGTGGTTTTGCAGGTCATTGAGCATGAGGTTAATGCACGCCAGACGCTGATGCAGGGCAGGCCCGATGAACTCTATAATCATATTGGGAGGGCGTACGGTATTCTGGCCCACGCGCGTATCGTGAGCTCTAAGGAATCGATGAACCAGCTTTCGCTCATGCGCTTAGGAGTTCAGTTGGGTCTGTTTGCTAAGCTGGAAACGTCGGTATTGGACGAGCTTTTCCTGCTGTCGCAACCGGCACATTTACAGCAATTCATGGGGAAAAAATTGACCGTTGATGAAAGGGATACCTATCGGTCCGATTTGTTGCGGAATCATCTTTCGAGAGTCAAGGGGATCAAAATACCCAATTCTTAATATAAAACGGATGAAAAGCTGAATTTTGAATCCAGAACGAATATATTAAGTCTAATGGGCATAAGTTGGTATGCAGATTGCTGGACAAAAACGAGAAAGACAGCGAGAATTTTGTTAGAATATGAGTGATGAGGGCATGAGTAATTTTACGCCAAGAGCCCAACAAGTTTTGGCCTTGGCGCGAAAAGAGGCAGATCGATTTAACCATAATTTTGTGGGGACGGAGCATTTGTTGCTGGGGCTAATCAAACTAGGCCAAGGGGTGGCGGTGAATGTGTTGCAAAAGATGGGCCTTGATCTTGAAACCGTGCGGCTTGAGGTTGAGAAACAGGTCGGGACCGGCCCGGACCAGAAACAGGTCGGCAACATCCCTTACACACCCCGCGTGAAGAAAGTTCTTAATCTTGCCTCGAAAGAAGCTAAGCAACTTCAGCATACCTATGTAGGCACAGAGCATATTCTTCTGGGCCTTCTGCGTGAAGGAGATGGTGTGGCCGCACGCGTTCTCAAGAATTTGGACATCGACATCGAGGATGCGCGCCAGGAAATTCTCAAGGAACTGGACCCCAATTTTGCTTCAGAGGACGAAGTGATGGATGAGGAGGGGGAGATTACGCCGAACAAGGGAGGCAAGAAAGGCAGCAAGACTCCGGCACTGCGCGCCTTCGGGCGCGACCTGACCGAGATAGCCAAGAAGGGCGAAATGGATCCAGTGATCGGTCGGGAAGATGAAATCGAGAGAGTGATCCAGATTCTTTGCCGCCGCACGAAAAACAACCCCGTGCTTCTTGGTGAAGCTGGCGTAGGCAAGACCGCCATTGTGGAAGGGCTCGCGCAGGAAGTTGTGAAAGGCAACGTCCCCGAAATTCTACGCGACCGCCAAGTTGTTACGTTGGATCTTGCGCTTATGGTAGCCGGTACAAAATACAGAGGTCAGTTTGAGGAACGCATCAAGGCGGTAATGGATGAAATTCGCCGTTCCAAGAACATTATTCTCTTTATCGATGAGTTGCACACCATTGTGGGCGCAGGCTCAGCTGAGGGCACCATGGACGCCAGTAACATCATCAAACCGGCCTTGAGCCGCGGCGAGTTGCAGTGTATTGGTGCTACCACCCTCAATGAGTACCGCAAGTACATTGAGAAGGACGCCGCGCTGGAACGTCGGTTCCAGAATGTAAACGTTGAGGAGCCTTCAATTGGTGAGGCAATTGAAATTTTAAAGGGTCTTCGTATCAAATATGAGGAGCACCATGTGGCAGAGATCACCGACGAGGCCGTTGAGGCTTCAGTGAACCTGTCGGACCGTTACATCACCGCGCGGTATTTACCTGACAAAGCCATTGACGTGATGGACGAAGCAGGCTCGCGTGCACGTGTCATAACTATGACTCGCCCGCCGGAGATCAAGAATCTCGAAGCAGAGATCGAGGAGATCAGAGAGAAGAAAGAGTCGGCAATCAAGGAACAGGATTTCGAAAGGGCAGCTTCCATGCGCGATGAAGAAAAGCAGTCCAAGGAAGATCTTGAGGTTGCGATGACCGAATGGAAAACGGCTAGCGAGGAAACGCGGGTGGTTATTTCTGGTGAAGACATCATGCATGTGGTTTCCAAATGGACCGGCATTCCCCTGCAGCGCATGGAAAAGGATGAACTTAAGAAGCTCCTTGATATGGAGGAGAGCCTTGAAGAGACGGTTATTGGGCAGAGTGACGCCGTGAGTGCGATGTGTAAGGCCTTGCGTCGTTCGCGTGCGGATCTTAAAGATCCTATTCGGCCTATTGGAGCGTTTGCTCTGCTCGGCCCGACGGGAGTGGGTAAGACTCTTTTGGCAAAAACAATTGCACAGGAACTCTTTGGCGACCCCAAGGCGTTGATACAGATTGATATGAGCGAGTACATGGAGAAATTTGCCAGCTCGCGCTTAGTCGGTTCGCCACCAGGGTATGTTGGGTTTGAGGAGGGCGGTCAGTTAACCGAGCAGGTGCGTCGTCGTCCATACTCTGTTGTACTCTTTGATGAGATCGAAAAATCGCACCCGGATGTGGTAAACATGCTTCTTCAAATTCTGGAGGAAGGCAAACTCACTGATAGTCAGGGGCGCACTGTGGATTTTCGTAACACCATTATATTGATGACATCAAATGTGGGTGCTGAAAGCGCTAAGAAGAGCAAGGCGATTGGTTTTAATAATTCTGAGGGTGAAATCGATTATGAGAAGATGCGCGAGCTAATCATGGATGAAGCAAAAAAGGTTTTCCGGCCAGAGTTTTTGAACCGGCTAGATGATACTATTGTGTTTCGGGCACTCGATAAGGATGATCTCATGGCGATTCTCGGCTTGGAGCTAAAGAAAATTTCAGAGCGACTGGAGAAAAAAGACATCATTTTGACGCTTGATGATAAGGCTCATGGATTTCTCGTCGAGAAAGGTCACGATCCTGAGTATGGTGCTCGTCCGATGCGCCGTGCTGTTGAGCGGTTTCTGGAAGATCCGCTGGCTGAGGAAATTTTACGTGGTAATTTGGCCACCGGCAAACCGGTGGTGGTTTCTGCGGAAGAAGGGAAACTGACTTTTTCCCAAAAACCGACCACAGAAAAAGTGGTGGCCGGCGACTAGCCGCCACCTTCTGGAAATTTCATAAAGACAAGGAGTGGCATGAGTGCTGCCAAAGGTGAAATATATGGCTTTGTGGAAGGCATGGGCCGTGTTGCGTTGTTGGGCAGCGAAGTCCTCCGTTCACTGTTTACAATTCGCATCAACTGGGCTGAGTTGATAAGGCAGATGCATTTCATTGGTTACAAATCACAATTCGTCGTGCTTACCACTGGGGCCTCCACTGGAATGGTTTTTTGCGCGCAGACATTTTTTCAGTTTCACAAGGTGAAAATGGACACCGCTGCGCTCTCGGTTGTAGGCGTGGCGATGACTAGTGAACTTGGTCCCGTCTTGGCTGGCCTAATGGTTGCCGGTCGGGTTGGGGCAGCCATGACCGCAGAAATTGGCACCATGAAAGTCACGGAACAAATCGATGCTTTGCGTACCATGGCCACACATCCGGTCGATTATCTCGTGGTGCCGCGATTTCTAGCCACAGTTATTTCTATGCCACTACTTACTGTTCTCGCATGGCTGGTGGGTATCGGTGCGGCTTGGCTCCTGGCAAAGTTTCTACTCGGAATTGAGGTGGTTTTTGCACTGAAGCATATGTTTTTTCACACAGATCCAGCAGACGTTTTGATGGGTGTAATCAAGGCGGTTGTTTTTGGGGCGTTAATCGCCCTTGTCAGTTGCTATCACGGGCTCTATTGCGGCAAGGGTGCCGAAGGCGTTGGGCGCGCCACTAATGAGGCGGTGGTGCATTCGTGTATCGCTATCTTGATCTCCAATTTCTTTCTCACGTTGTTCTTGCGCGCAGTCCTTTATTCCTGATGGTCAAGGTTGCAAAAATACAGAAAAGTTTTGGTCGGCAAATCGTTCTCAAGGATGTTTCCTTCGAGGTTAATGAGGGCGAAAGTGTGGCGATCATTGGTCGCAGTGGCACTGGAAAAAGTGTCCTTATCAAGCATCTTGTGGGATTGTTGAATCCAGACTTGGGAGAGGTTTTTATCGAAAGCGAGAGTATAGTTAATATGGCAGAGCGGCGATTGATGAAGGTTCGGCAAAAGTTTGGCATGCTGTTTCAAGAGGCCGCGTTGTTTGACTCCATGAATGTTTTTGAAAACATTGCATTTCCCCTGCGCCGAACAGGTTTGACTGACGCGAAGGAAATTAGGCAGCGAGTAGGGGATGTGTTGAGGTTGGTGGAATTGCCTGGAACTGAAGAAAAATTACCATCTGAACTTTCCGGGGGAATGAAGAAACGTGTGGGCTTGGCCCGGGCCATTGTGCATCACCCAAAGATTGTCCTCTATGATGAGCCTACCACCGGGTTGGATCCGGTGGTTTCTGATAGTATCGATCTGCTAATGATGCGTGTGCGTGACCAGTATAATGTCACGTCAATCGTAATCACGCACGACATGCGGTGCGCGCGCCGGATGGGTCAACGAATAATTTACCTGGTCGAAGGAAAAGTTTATCTCGACGCTCCTGCGAGCGAGGTATTCAATTCAGACGATCCGGTGGTGAATCGGTTCATCGAGGGGCAGTCGAATTTTATGAGGGGGGATTATCATGAGTAGTGGACGGTTGGAAATAAGGGTGGGCTTGTTTGTGATCGTGTTACTTGGGCTGGCTGCAGTGATGTCGATCAAGTTTAGTAAGACCGGCTTTGGGCGAGCCTCTACATATACCGTTGAACTGAGAACTGAGGACGTGGGAACGGTTATCGAGGATTCGCCGGTGATGATGTCCGGGGTTAAGGTGGGCTATGTGGATGATATCAGGCTTGATGATAATGGCTCCGTTGCGGTGACGGTAGAGTTGTTCTCTGAATATGACAAAATCGATGCCAGTGCTGTATTTAAGATCAAATCAAGTGGATTTCTCGGTGATCAATACATTACTGTGATCCCCCCTGCATTTTCAGAACGGTTGAACAAGCCGCTACAGGAAGGTTCCGTAATAAATTGTGAGCCGCCGTTCGACATAATGTCTGTAGCTCGAGATGCTCAAGTAACCCTTGGACATGCCCAGCAATTGATTCTCAACGTGAGTGACCGGGTTCGTGATCTCAATGCAACTATTGTGAATCTGAACGATAATATCTTTAACCAGGAAACGCTGTCGGACTTTCGCACCACAATCACCAATCTCGCCAATGCTTCGACAAACCTGGTGAAGTTCAGCAGGAGCGCGACCAACGTGGCGAATCGAGTGGAATCCATCCTTACTCCAAAAACCGCTACCAAATTGGACGACAGCATCGCTGAGTTTAATTCAAGTATGGCCAATTTGAACGCCTTTTCTCATCTGTTGCTCACCAATGCTCCAGCAGTGAGTCAAAGTGTTACCAACTTTGCAAACATCACTACTCGGCTCCAAGTCTCGACTGAAGAACTGAACAAGTATATTTCCTCCAAGAAGCCGGAAGTAGACCAGGCATTGAAAAACATTGCTGCATTTACCGTGAAGCTAGATAAGACAACGGAGGAGCTTCAGTCTGCGCTATCGAACAATCGGACTAACATTACGAAAGTGATAAAGAACATTAGTGCAGCGACAGAAAATCTCAAAGGGATAACCGAGAATGGCGATAAGATTATAAAGGGATTGGAAGCTGGAGAAGGGCTGGCGGGTGGATTTCTGAAAAATGAACAAATGTATGTCAAATTTCAAACTATAATCACCAACCTTGACACAAGTACCAAGCATCTTTCCACCTTAATAAGTAACCTCAGCTCTGGTGGACTGTTTTTTAAGGGACCAAAACCCGGGGATAAACCTTTGATGATTCCAAAGAGCATTCGCCCCAAGTGAGATGAATTGGGTTGCAGCCTTCAATGACCTCAATCCTGTTGGGGTGTGTAGCATCTGTTCACGCTTGCAAATTGCCGAATTTGACGCTTTCGTCGAGAGAGCAGTAATGCGTGAAATTTGATCGAGGCCAATGATGCCCCCCTCTAGACCCTGGAAGCAACTTCAAGACCGCCTCGTCGCAGGTGAATTGAAATTAGACAAGAAGGCGATTGCTAACCATTCTGGTGACAAGTGGTTTGCCACCGCCAACCCGGAAGCAGTGGCACTGCCGCGTTCTGTCAAGTCCGTCAGCACCATCATGCGTTTTGCTAATCGCCATCAAATTCCTGTCACGCCTCGTGGTGCCGGGTTTGGCTACGTTGGTGGATGCGTCCCACTTAATGGTGGCATTGCTCTTTCGACGGCCCGCATGAGGCGAATCAAGGAAATTGATGCGAACGATTTTGTGGCAGTCGTTCAACCCGGAGTGATCACCGCTGACCTGCAAAACAAGACTGAGGCCAAGGGATTGTATTATCCGCCTGATCCAGCAAGTCGAGCCGATTGCAGTATCGGGGGTAACATTGCGACTAATGCAGGAGGTCCACGCTGCCTTAAATATGGGGTGACCTCCGATTACGTATTGGGTTTGGAAGTCGTGCTGCCAGATGGTGCTGTTGCGCGCTTCGGCGGTCGTACACATAAAAACAAAACCGGTTTTGATTTCTCTCGATTCTTTACTGGTACTGAGGGGATGCTGGCAATCACCACCGAGGCAACACTAAAACTGTTGCCGCTGCCGCCATATCGTGCGGCTCTTTCGGTTGGGTTTGGTTCGGTGCGGATGGCGATTCGCGGGATAAATACCATATTCAAGGCAGGTTATTTGCCGAGTGCACTGGAGTTGGCCGATGAGTTTACACTGCGTGCAGCTAAGAACAGGACAGGGAATAAATGTTTTTCTGGCTGCCGCGGTCACCTAATTGTGGAACTTGATGGACAGGAGAAAAGCGTTCGATCAGAACTTCCTGATTTGAAGAAATTATTAAGACAACTGAATCCCCGTTTTTTGGATCAGGCGCTTGGTGAAGGAGAAGTGGAATCCATTTGGCAACTGCGCCGGGAATTTTCATATGCGCTGCGTGACACCGGCCTTGTGAAATTAAACGAAGATATTGTGGTGCCACGCGGACGTTTAGAGGAGTTGCTGGTATTCACGGCTAAACTACAGAAAAAGCACGATATGCCAGTAGCTTGTTTCGGGCATGCTGGCGACGGGAATATCCACGTGAATGTAATGCTCGACGATAAAAAGAATGGCCACGAGAAAAATAGGATTATGGCATTGGACGAACTATTTGCTTGGGTGGTCGCACACGATGGCATGATCACGGGTGAGCATGGCATTGGGGTAGCGAAAAAACGCTGGTGGCCCCTAGCCACTTCGGTTGAAGTGCGCAAGCTGCATCACGCTGTGAAAAAGGCATTGGATCCGAAGGGGATCATGAATCCCGGGAAATTCCTTTAGGGGCGGGCAAGGCAAACTGATAGAGAGCGCCCTTCCAGCTTGGCTTCGTTCAGCATCTCAACTGCTCCATGAGAATCAACTGAACTGGCCATTTTCACAAACCCGAAGCCTGATGAACGACCGGAATTACGGCATCTAATGTGTGTCACCTCCAACACCTCACCAACTGAGGCAAAGTGTTCAGATAATTTCTCATCGGAAATCTTGAATGGGAGATTGCTCACAAACAGTGTGCTGGCCATGACTGCGGAGATAAACACGGGTGTGCATTGAAGGCAAGCTCAAGCCGGTCGGTGAATTATCACCACGTATTCGCCCTTAGGTTTTCGTTCGGAATATTGTTCCAGCAGTTCAGCCGGTTTGCCGTATAGATGTTCCTCAAACTTTTTTGTGAGTTCCCGCGCCAAAACCACTTTCGACTCTGGCCAGATGGAGGCAATTTCATTCAATAATTTTATGATACGGTGGGGTGATTCATAAAAACAGAGGGTGCCCGATACTGCGTTCAGCGTTTCTAGCTTCCTAATGCGTGCTCCACTCTTGTGCGGTAGGAAGCCGACAAAGTGGAACTCCGTGGTCGGCAAACCGCTAAGTGGTAGCGCGGCAGTCAGTGCACAAGGCCCCGGTACACTTTCCACGAGATAGCCCGATGCAAGCGCAGCCCGGACAATACGTTCGCCGGGATCACTGATGCCAGGGGTGCCAGCATCACTTACCAAGGCAAGGATTTCACCATTCTCAAGGTTTTTCAGAAGCTGACTGGTGCGCCTGGCTTCGTTGAATTTGTGGCAACTTATCAAGGGGCGATCAATTTCCAGCGCCTTCAGAAGTTGCGCAGTACGGCGAGTGTCCTCTGCGGCAATCGCGCTGCATTCGCGTAGTGTGCGTATCGCTCGCAGCGTGATATCTTCAAGATTACCAATGGGTGTAGCGACGAGGTATAGTGTGCCGGGTTGAAGAGGTGCGGGAGTCATGGCGCAGGAAAGCACGGGATGATTGCTGAGTTCAATCAGATTCGAATTGCCTTTATACTGTGAGCGGAATATCTTGTCGTCCTCGTTCGTCGATTATTGAATGGAGACGGCAATAACCTTGGCCAGGTCATACATCGCCGAGACGTTGTAACTGCTTTAGCTTATTTTGGTTGTAGTGTGGGCTTTCTGCAGTGTGAGAGAAGGGCGCGGGCGGTTTGATTCTTGCGGAAATCCAATCAACAAGAAAAATAGAACGAACCAATGAGGGTGTTTATCGCAATATTGTCGATTGGATTTTTTACGGGATGTAAACCCAAGGAGAACGCTGGTGATAAAGGACAAGGAGCAGATGGCCCTGATACGAAACTGTCTGATGTAAAGCCAACAATCAGCGGTGCTTTCTCCACCGAAAGTTTGGTATGGGTGCGGGGTGGAAGCTTTAGGATGGGATCGAATTCTGGGCAAAGAGATGAACAACCCGTTCATCTGGTGAAAGTAAATAGCTTTTGGATTGGGAAATTTGAAGTAACTAATGCGGATTTTTCCAAATTCACAAAGGCAACGGGATACAAAACTATTGCCGAAGTTGTGCCAAAGGCTGAGAATTTTCCGGATATTCCATTGGAGGAATTTAAAAAAATGGACCTCAAGTCTGGTTCAATTGTTTTTGTTCCGCCGAGTAAGGATATCCCGGTTGAGTTACTTAAGGATCACCGTATGTTGATCCGATGGTGGAAATACGTGGATGGCGCAAACTGGAGATTTCCGAAAGGGCCAAACCAGTCAGGGACTAAGGATAAACCAAACCATCCCGTGGTCCACATTGCGTGGTATGATGCTATGGCCTATTGCGAGTGGAAAAAGGAAATCACCGGTGTCGTCCATCGCCTTCCTACTGAAGCGGAATGGGAATATGCTGCTCGAGGAGGATTAGAGGAAAAGGAATACATCTGGGGAACGGAACAGGAACCTCTCGGCAAGCCAATGGCCAACATCTGGCACGGCCGATTTCCAAAGGAAAACACAAAGAAGGACGGGTACTATGGTACAGCGCCGGTGGGTACTTTTCCCGTCAACGGATACGGTATTCACGATATGGCTGGCAATGTCTGGGAGTGGTGTTCGGACTGGTATCGTCCTGAATATTACAGCGAAAGTGTGGTGAGCAATCCCAAGGGGCCGCCGGTGGAGAAAAGCTATGATCCTAATGAGCGAGGTGCCAAGAAGCGGATTCAGCGCGGTGGCTCCTTCCTTTGCACTGATCTTTATTGTGGTGCGTTTCGTCCGGCGCGTCGAATGAAAACCACGCCGGATACGGGTATGTCCCACGCAGGTTTTCGAATCGTGGTTGAGGCTCCACCACCGGCTACGGAGTAAAAAATTCTTAGCGGGTGAGGTTCGCGCTTTGGGCAGTTTGAATCGGCCTATCGATTGGAGGTATTCTTTCCCGGCATGGTAATGGGCCATTGTAGCGACCGAGTGCGCGCGGTGCGTAGAAAGGTTTCAAATTCTTTGATTACTTCCGGGTTATGTGCAGCAACATTTTGCGATTCGCCAGGGTCCTTACTCAAGTCATACAACTCTAGTGCTTTGCTCGGAGCAGGCCTGATAACTTTCCAATCTCTCTTGCGTGAAGCCTGCTGTGAGCCGTTCACATGGCTTTCCCAGTAAAGATAATCATGCTGTTGCTTTTGCGGTAGGCCAATCAGTGTCGGCATCAGGGATATGCCATCTATCTCGCGTGGTGTGGGAATGCGGGCGATCTGCAGGATTGTTGGCATTAAATCCCAGAACGGAAATACCTGTTCGCTCACAGAGTTGCCTTTAATTTTGCCAGTCCACCGAACAATCATCGGCACTCGTAGACCACCCTCGTTGAGACTGCGCTTGATGCCGCGGAAAGGGCCAGCGCTACTGAAAAAAGCAGGGTCATTGCCTCCTTCCTGGTGGGGGCCGTTATCGCTAGTAAAAAAGATCACAGTGTCCTCTTCCATGTTGAATTCCTTCAGTTTGGCCATAATTTGTCCGATGGCATTATCGAGGCGCGTAATCACAGCCGCCTTGTTTTTCTCAGCGCGTGGCCACTTTTTACCAGTGTATGGAAAAGCGTTTGGCACTTCCATTCCTTGCCCTGTT
Organism: uncultured Verrucomicrobiota bacterium; assembly: GCA_964616045.1. Taxonomy (GTDB): domain Bacteria; phylum Verrucomicrobiota; class Verrucomicrobiia; order Limisphaerales; family UBA1100; genus UBA1100. The sequence continues at coordinate 26,662 of CAZTTU010000017.1, forward strand.
TTTCTGGCCAGTTCATTGTTGGCGTGTGGTGCGGTATAGCTAAGGTACATGAAGAACGGTCGAAAACCGGTTTCCCATGAGGGTCGATAAATCCGGATGGTGTTTAGCGCCGCTTTGGTGAGCAGGTCGGTGGAGTATACTGCGCGTCGACCGTGGTTGGCAGGGATTTGCACATCGCCATTCCAACTATTGATGCCGCGAATGCCCGGTTCATATCGCCAGACAAACGTGGGATAATGATTATTGGCATGAATCTGATCCACAAAGCCAATCCAATGATTGAAACCCTTTTCAAAGGGTGCTCCTCTCGTGCCTTTGCCTCCCAGATTCCATTTTCCCAAGGCGATGGTCTCGTATTTACGGGTGCCACGCAGATACATGGGAATGATCAGATCCGCCCCGCGCAATGGGATGCCACGGTTGCCGCGAATATAACTGTGCCCGCTGTGCATGCCGGTTAGCATCACTGCGCGCGATGCATCGCCCATCGGGCTGCCGGCATAGCATTGGGTGAACCGCATCCCTTCAGCAGCCAAACGATTGAGGTGTGGTGTCTTGATTAATTTTTGACCGTAACAACCGAGATCGCCCCAGCCGAGATCATCGGCCATAATGAAAATGATGTTTGGTGTGGTTGGCCCTTTCTGCTGTCCGGGTCGTATGCCGAGAGGCAACCCGGTGTTTGATCGTGGCCCAGGCCCCACACCTTGCAGCACACGTGGTGTACCCGGTGGCGTTTGGGTGATTTTGGTCGGTTGGGTTTGAGCCTTAAAGACTGACAATACTAACGCGATTAAAATAGAACACCCGCGGTACTTCATATGCCTAGACACCTCCTTGCGTTATTGTGAAAAACAACGAGATAACTGTAAATAACTCTAGGCAATTGTGAACACTAACTTGTTCACAATCACGTAGCTGCCTCTAGATATGGGATGGTGAGTGGCCCTTGAGGCAACACGGCCACGCGGGCATCAGGGCCGCGCTTCTTTAGTTCCTCAGTGACCGTGGTGCTGATATCTGAGCAGAGTGCTAAGTGTGCTGATCTGAGTGAGGCATTGTCCAGCATGCTGTATACGCGCACATCGGCTTTGCGTTGGATGAGTGCCTGAACTTGCGCTTGCCACTGCTCGGGACGCACAAAACCTGAAGTCCCCAGGAGTGTGAGGATTTCTTCCGGATTTTGGGCATAACGCAAAAGTTTGTCGAACTCGCTTCCAGAGGGAACGCCTTCACGGCATTCTGCAGCAAGGATCAATGTGCCGTCTTCCTTGAGAATCCGTGATCCTGCACTCATGCCTTTGACACCTTGATACAAGTTAAGGTCAAGCGGGTGTCCGCTGTTGGTGGTTACCACCACATCAAATGGTTTGGCCACGGCTTGCATGGCTGAGTGTTTTACATATTCGCAGCCTGTTTTATGCGCTTCAATCAGGTCGCCGGAAAATACATTTGTAATTTGCCGAAAACTATTAAGTGTGACATTCAGGAGAAATTTTGGGCCGGTACGCTGGGCAATAGCCAACATCTCTTCCCAAATGGGATTGCCATAAGTGACGCCAAAAGTTGCATTGTTTGCGGCAATGTTTTCCGCGCCGTGGTTGCTCAGCACTGTTTCCAGAGCTGCTACACCCGGCATAATACCCTTTGGTCCTCCGCTGAATCCGGCAAAAAAATGAGGTTCAATGAGGCCGGTGATGATTCGCAAATTCGCCTCTACTGCGTGCCGGTTGATCAGTGCTGGCGTGCCATCTCGAGTGGTGCCGAGTTGTATGTGGGCTTCTCGGTTTTCCGGTTCGGCATTAAGGACTCGGTAGTTGTTCACCACTTCTTTGGTAAGTATTTCTTCCAGTTCCGCCCGGGAGTTTGGCCGATGGGTGCCCAGTTGGTTCAGCAGGATAATATTTTCCTTGGGTATAAAACTCAGGTAATCGAGGAGCCACGGAATCATCCGTTCATTAGGTGTTGCGCGGGTAATATCAGTAAAGAGAATGCAAATTCTGGTGTCTGCTTTCACCAGTTGCCGAAGAGGTGGTCCTGTGGTTGGGGCATCGAGCGCGGCATAAATGGCAGTGCGTTCATCGCTGATACCTTCACGCTCGTTGGGCGTGATTACTTCGGTTTGGTCATCGGGACACTCAATGGTCAGATGGCCATCGCCATATGCGAGTTGGACCTGCATTCAGGTAGAGTATGCCGCCAATGCCATGGTCGGCCAAGGCAAATGGAAAACTTGAGGAAAATCTACTATTCTGTATTACTGCCCTATGTTCTACGGGGGATTCTGGAAAGGTTTCGGCACAGTGGCAATGGCACTGCTGTACGTATTCTTCACTGCCTGCACCACTGTGCCAGAGGTTGGGCGCTCTCAGTTCAATCTCATTTCGCCCTCCATGGAACGTTCAATGGGGCGCGATGCTTTCACCCGAATGAAGGCTGCTACGCCGTTTAGTAATGATACGAATGCCACCGCCATGCTGCAGCGAGTCGGTCGACGCATCGCGGCTGTAGCAGACCTTCCAAAAGCAAAGTGGGAATTTGTGTTGTTCAACCAAAATAAGGCTAACGCTTTTTGTTTGCCGGGAGGCAAGGTGGGGGTTTACTCAGGCATACTGCCAATTACTCAAAACGAAGAAGGTCTTGCAACGGTGTTGGCACACGAAGTGGCCCATGCCGTTGCGCATCATGGCTCTGAACGAATCAGTCGAGTGTTGGCAATTCAAGGATTAGGAATTGCCGTGCTCTCCCAAATGAACAACCTGAATTCCAGCACGCGAAATCTGTTGTACACAGCTTACGGAATTGGAACAACTTTGGGTAGCGAATTGCCACACAGTAGATTGCAGGAAAGTGAGGCTGATGAAATAGGGCTCATTTACATGGCGCGAGCTGGATATGATCCAGAGCAAGCAATTGCTTTTTGGCAAAGGTTTTCCGACTACAATCAAAAGAAGGGGAGTAAAGTGCCATGGTTCCTTCGGACTCATCCGCTTGATGAACAACGGATCGAAAATCTCAGGCGACTCATGCCCAAGGCAAAGCTACAGTATCGCCCCCGCCTTGGCGATGTGAATGCTCCAGTTGTGGCGTTCAAAAAAATCCTGCCGGCAAGGCTCAAAGCGGTGATGCTGGTTGACCCAGTGAATGGAGCTGCGAAAACAATTTCATGGGTTCCCTCGCTGACGCTGTACAGCGCACGTAGGAAGGCCGGGTTCAATCGTGTTCCAAATGTGGCCACGATTGAACGGGGCAGCAAGGTAATACCCGGAAAGCGTGACACTGCTCTTGAGCCAGGTGATATAGTCCGCTGGAAATGACCCGGTGCTTGTAAGCATGCGCGCCTTTCCCTAGTCTTCACGCATGGATTCGGACGGTCCCATGAATGCGCCGACTCATTGGCGTGGGATATTCAAACACCTTGGGCCTGGCCTCATCGTCACCGCTTGCATTGTTGGTTCCGGTGAATTGATTGCCACGCCTAAGGTGGGCGCGGATCATGCCTTTAGCCTGCTTTGGTTCATTATCCTCGGGTGCGTGATCAAGGTTTTCGTACAGGTGGAGTTGGGGCGGGCGGCCGTGGCGCATGGCAAAACCACGTTACAATTAATGAACGAAATCCCGGGGCCGCGCCTAATCGTGTCTTGGTTGGTGTGGTGCTGGTTGTTCATGTACATTGGCGTGTTCTTCCAGTTGAGTGGTATTGTGGGCGGCGTAAGTCAGGTGTTTGCTGAAATGAATTTAATTCCAAGTGCCGGTGGAGGATTTATGACTCCGGATAAATACTTGGCCATCGGAGTGTCAGTAATCACAGCGCTCATCTTAGCCTCAGGCCGTTACAAGGTTGTGGAACGTTTTTCTGTGATCATGGTTGTGTTCTTCACCTTCACGACGGTTATTGCCCTATACACGCTGCAGACAGCGCCGGAGATGGAGGCTTATCGAATCACGAGTGCAAATATCATGGAGGGGTTGCAATTCAGATTGCCTGATGACTTTGACACGGCCTTTGCCGCATTTGGAATCATTGGTGTGGGAGCGACGGAATTGATTTATTATCCCTATTGGTGTTTGGAAAAGGGTTACTCGAAAAATGTAGGCCCAATGGAGGATGTTCCTTCAAGCCAATACGATTGCCCGCGCTGTGGGGCAAGAAAGTCCTTTTTAGGCACCATCTATACATCCGGCATTGCGTGGATGCGCAAGGCGAGTCTCGCTCCCAAGTGTAGTGAGTGTGGCAACATACTTGGCAACGCTGAGTTGCGCCCTGACAGTTGGTATCTGCGCGCACAAGGCTGGCTGAAGGTAATGCGCATTGATGCGTGGATCTCGATGGTTATCTACACTTCGGCGACAATTGCATTTTTCCTACTTGGGGCGGCGTTATTGTATTCACCCAAGATTGCGGCTGAAAAAGTTCAAGCTATCATTGACGAAAGGGTGCCTTCGCTGGAACAGAAAGTAAGGCAGTTGGGTTCAGTCAAGGCTGAGGAATCTTTTGAAGTGACTACGAATGCCTTGAGGGTTGCGCTGATTTTTCCTGATGATCTGAGTGATAAGGGGAAAAAGCATCACATCAAGATCAATTTGACGAATGCGGCTGCACGACTAAAAGAAATATCTAATGATAAAATGTTAAAAAGCGATAAAAGTGAGGCTGCTAAAAAGTTTAAGGAGGATTTGATGTTGGTTGTAGAGGAAATGGAAAATGCTTCCGAAGGAGTGAACGACAAAACAATGATTTCTGACCTTTCAAAAATGTACCGACCGCTCGGCAAGGGTGGGCTTGTGTTTTTTTTGATCGGTGCATTCGTGGTGTTATTTTCTACGTTGGTTAGTGCTACTGCCTCAAATGCGCGACTTTTAGCCAATGGTTTGGTTCTGTATCGATTAAAGACGGTTGAAAGTGATGGGGCCCAGCTGCGTTTGGTGCGTTCCTGCTCTATTGTCATCCCTCTCCTCTGTTGCCTGTTGTTCATCATAGTGGGCAAGCCCATGTCGATGGTGCTTATAGGTGGAGTGGCTCAGGCGCTTATGTTGCCCTTCCTGGCTGGTGCGGCACTTTATTATCGTTATCGTAAAATCGATGCGCCGCTACAGCCCGGTAATACTTGGACAGTCTTCCTGTGGATCGCGGCGTTGGCGATGGCGGCGGTGGGAATTTACCAACTAATTACCAAGCTCGCGGGATAGTCCTGCAAATAACTTGCCGAAGTGTTGGTAAGCTCAGGAATTCTTTAAAGAGTGGTTAATGCCGCCTTGACGATAATTGCGTTATCGTTAGGGTCATACATAACCTAGGAAGGTGTATGGCTATGTATGAGGAGGATAATCAGGGAAAGCTTACCAAAAAAGGGATCACGCAATATGTGCTACGCGAAGCGGGAACCGAACAAGCCTTGAAACGGCAAGATGCCCTGATCGTGGTCACCAAGACGCTGGACTGTATCACCAAGGCACTTGCGCAGGGACAGACGGTTGAGCTGCGCAATTTTGGTATTTTTGATGTCGTAATTCGGCGACCTCGAGTGGGTCGGAACCCGAAGAATCCGAAGATCACCGTCCAGATTCCAGCCAGAGCCCAGGTTCGTTTCCGGGCTGGAAAGGAGATGGAAGCTGCAGTTGCACGGTTGGACGTTGAATAAAAAAGGCCATCGCGCGCTTGACCTGTCCTCCTGTCCCCCTGTTTCCTCTCCAGATGGATCGGCTGCCGGGCTTTCGTGATTTTTTTCCCGAGCCCTTGCCAGATGGCGAGGCTTGGAGCGCCGAGGTGCGCGAATATATTTTTGAATGCTGGCACAGCGTTGCCCGCCGATATGCCTTTCGCCTTTATGACGGCCCGCCGCTGGAGCTGTTGGATCTTTATACGGCTAAGAGTGGCGAGGAGATTGTCGGCCAACTTTATAATTTTATCGATAAGGGTGAACGCAATGTCTCCCTGCGTCCGGAAATGACGCCTACCGTCGCCCGGATGGTCGCCGCACGCGAACGCCACTATAAAAAACCCATCAAATGGTACTCAGTTCCACAACTTTTCCGTTATGAGCGACAACAGAAGGGGCGCCTGCGTGAGCACTTTCAATTCAATGCGGATATATTCGGCGAAAATGATCCTGCTG
>CAZTTU010000018.1:0-22384 GCA_964616045.1 uncultured Verrucomicrobiota bacterium
ACAAGCTGGGAGAGAGGCTAAGTGAAGAGGATGCAAAACTGGTGTTCAAGCAGCTGCACGGAAATATTTACCGCGCATTCGATTTTCGTGAGGACCGCGCCATTTACAACGCGTTGGCATCTGGCGTGGATGGCGACCTGTTGCGCGCGTTATACCTGCAGTTCAAGCGCAGCCTGTTGATGGCCGAACAGGGGGGGGCTAGGTCACGTGTGCAGGAAGTGAAGATCGTCGCCGGAAAAATGAAACCCAAGAAAAGCAGTTTTACCTACGACTGCACTTGGCGCGTAACGGGTACAGTTGAGCACTGGGGGCATATCCACACCCGTGAGAACGAATACGAGGGCACATTTGCCATTAGCTCTACTCAGACCGGCTGGAAAATCACCGACTACGATCTACACCGACAAAAGCGGCTGAAATACGAAACGGGCCTACGCGCTTTCGATATGCCTCGCTGAGTCGCACCTTGTTCACAGACTATTCCCGGCTTGTCAGCAAGTTTTTGTTTTGCGAGCCCCTTGCCAGTCCATACTTCTACCACGAATAAGGAGGTGTTTTGAACAATCCGCACAAGGTGTTTGGCGTCGTATGCACGGATTTTTCCGTGATATACAGAGGATTGGTCTGCCCCCACCTTTTTATCCCTCTCCCCAAACCTAAACCCTCGGCATCCACATGCGATTTCTAAGACGCATAGCATTTCTACTGGTTCTGCTGGCCGGATTACATCTGGCTCAGGCTTTCGTAATGATCGGGCCAATGGCGACAAACCGACTGACAGCAATGGGTATTGACCTGAATTACTGGGACGACCTAGGAGGACCTAAGGAGCGTAAAAATTTCTTCCGCTGGAATATGCCGTCGCTGACATATTCGTTCGACGCTACATTTATAAACTATTTCGGGCTTGAGGGACGTTTCGCCATTAATGAGGCAATGGAGGTGGTCAACGACTTCTTCTCGAATGAGGACTACGACGGAGTTTCGAGCCTAGACTTGGCTAAGCACGGATTTCTCGGCAACTACAACACGACGTGGGTGAACACCACAGCCCAAAACCAAGGCATCCTTGACATCAAGTCCCTAACAGTAGGGCTTATGGTAAATCAACTGGGGTTGGGTAATCCGCATCGGTACGCTTTCAGCATCCATGACGCAACAACCAATCAAGCATCAACAATTATTAATTTCCGCGTGCGACTGCGCAACTTCGATCCCATCACAGAGAACCCAACCGATATGATCAACAATGTAAAGTACAGCTATCGGCTGGTACATGACGGCACTAATTCTCCGGGCGTAGGCAACGCACCGTTTATCATGCCCACATTTGCCGACATGGAGGAATTCACCACGGATACCAGCGGCAACGCATGGACATCGGTTGCGGCAATTGCCGATGCATTTTACGGCAATAGCCTGGTTTACTGGACAGACCAGCCAACGCTCTACGACTTTGGCGTGTACTACAACGGCCTAAACGCGATGGGAGGCAAGTATGAGCCCCGGCACGCATTGACATATGACGACGCGGGCGGACTTCGTTACCTGTATCGCACCAATAACTTTGTGTATGAGACAATGCCACCCAATGTAGTGCTGGTGATCCCACCACAATTGCTGCCAGATGATGCCGTCCCAGTATTCCCGGGACCTACAGGTCGACTTTTCCCCGACAGCTTGGGAGGCAACCAAGGATTCGTTCCACGTCGCAATTCCGGTCTGCTTCCGGGCCTACCGATTACCAGTGTGCTGCCGGCACAGGCTCCACCCGCGTTTTTCGATCTGGCTTTGCGTGGAGGCATCGACAAAATCCAGATGCACGAACAGCCATTTGATTCTCTAATTGGCATCACGTTCACACCCACCAACCTAATCTGGACCGATACGTTTGTGACCACAAACGGACAGACTGTCCTCGGCACCACCAGCACAGTCCCTGGCTCGGAGCTGTTCCTTGGCGTGCCGGAACTAAGGTTTGCTTCGCAGGAGGTTGGCAGGGCAGTATGGATGCCGGACATCATTTTCGTCGCGGACGACTTGGGCCTTTCCCCTGATGGTGTGCCCATTGGCTGGAACCGCACGGGACCGGGCAATTGGATTGACAACTATACAAATACCCTCGGCCCAACTCCGGTCTTTGACACCAACATGGGCCCGGGAGTGATCGTCGAGCCAATCCAATTTACCTTCACCAAGATTCACGAGGAGTTTGAGGTCCTCTGGAGCGGTGAGGCGAGTATTGTGGGTAACCAAGACACTTACTCGCTGTGGGGCCATATCCGCGGCCCGGGTCCGAATGATATCGTAATCTTCCCGCGTGATGTCCGTCACGCCATCATCGAGAATGCTATCTCGCCAACTGAAGATGTGCCCACGATCACGAGAGTTTCCCTTGATGAAGGAGTGACGGCCATCAACACCGAATACACACGCACTTCAGAAACTCTCACACTGATTGGTGCGAGGCTCGCTTCGGTACGTGTCATCGAAATCATGGATGACAACATTGTGGCACAAACAATCTCTCCAGCCACAAAATTCATCGTGTCTGACTCTCGGATCGACATTCCTCCGGGCATCATTAGCGATACTGCTGAAGGCGCGAATCGAGAAATCCGCGTGTGGAGTACCGTCGGTTATAGTGAAAAGGGGCCCGAGAAGTTTACCATCGAGACTGGTGCACCTGTACTCACCGGCACCGGCGCTGATGGTCTGGTCTTCAATCGATCTGAGCCGTTGCTACTTCAGGGATTTGGATTCAAGAGTATTGAAGGCAATGCCACCAAAATTGCCTACATCCGTGTTGATGAATCCGATGGCTCAGCGGTTTGGCCATCGGATGGCGGCGTAACCTCGGTGGCAATAGATGTGAAATCAGATATACTGGCCGAACTCCCAAAAGACGCCGTATCCGCGCTGGCCGATGGTTCCGACCGCTATCTACGCATCTCGCGTTTCAGCGACAATACCCAGCTAAGTTCCACCAGCAATATGCTACCCATCGCCGCTATCTCAGCCAAGCCGACTATCACCAGCTACACGGCTGCAGGTATGGCGGCCTACGGCGGGGAATTCCGGCGTGATACAAGCATGGATATCAATGGCACAGCACTCAATACCGCCCACAAAATCGAGGTCATTCAAGCCACTGGCACCTCTTTTAGCCCTGCTCTGGCCGTCGACCTGCCGCACCCCGGCGTGTTTGTGGAAGACAACGGTACACGCATTCAGATTTCTGCCGACGTATTCCTCAGTGCCGAGGCTGACGCCAACGCCTCAATCGAAACCCGCGAGTTCAAGATTCACAATGCCATCGGTAACTCCGACCAGAATGCTTCTTTGCGCTTTCACGTCAATGTGCAGCCGCAAATTGATTTTATTGGCGCTTTTGCCTCTACCGGAGCGTTTAACCGAAACAAGACGGTGGGTGACGATATCTTTATTGCCGGCAGCGGGCTCAAAGCTGTGGGTGAAATCCATCTCACCGATGCTGACGAAAATGAACTTGATGCAGTTATCGAAGCTAATGCCACAGGGGTGACTGTTACCGACACTTCCATATCCATTGACACAAGCACCATCCAGTTCTCCAATCCCGGTATCGCTGACTCCAATTCCACCAGCGAGTACCGGCTATTTGCGCTGCATAGCGCGCGAGAGACCAAGCTGTCCCCTGTAGTTCAGCGATTTAATGTTGGAGTTCCGCCCGTGTTTTCATCAATCAACGGAGTAACCAACAACAACTACCGGCGCGACGCCGACACACTGGAGGTCAATGGCACCGGTCTGGGCATGATCACGCGTGTGGAGATTGTCGATAGCACCGGGGTTGCCATCCCCAGTCTCAATGCCATTAACACCAGCGGCGGAATAACCCTCATGCCACCCTCCTCCCTCACCATTGCAGCCGACGCCACCGGTTGGAGCCCCACGATACATCGTGCCGATTCGGTCGCTTCACTGAGTCGGCGGTTGAAAATCACCACTCCATTCGGCACCTTCACCACTGATGCCAATAGTTCCGGTGCCTTCACCGTCTCGGCCACTCCGTCATTTTTTGCCACCCCGCAGGCAACGTTTGCCGGCGGTGGTTACGACGGTGGCGAAGGTACGGCCGGCACCTATGACCTCAGCGAGGGAGCCCTGCACATCAATGGCCAAAATCTACGGGGCGTAAAACAAATTGCACTGGAGGACAACGCCAGCACGAACTACGCGACCATCACCTTGAATCCCGCCGCACCGCCATCGGGTATCACGTTCAATGAGGACGGGACGCTTGTCACCATTAGTACCGCAGCGATTTCCAGTCACAATGCGACATGGGCAGACAACGATAGCTCGATAATGAAACGCGTGACCCTCGTGAGCGCAGCCGACCAGAACGCCACCACGATGGAAATCAACACTCGGCCATGAATCAATCTGACGTCACCAATGCGGTGCCCTCGGGCTGATATTCCGGCACTCGCGCCCGTATCATTGCCCGTACTTCCTCGGGCGCTTGCCCCGCCAATTCCACACGCATCTTCTCCAGCGATTCGCGCATCGCATCCAATGGCTCGGCTGTGGCATCGAAGCGCAATATTTTTCTGTGGCCGGTCGACGAAAACTCCTCACGATCCAGGTGGATTTCCTCAAAGAGCTTCTCGCCTGGGCGCAGTCCAGTGAATTCAATCTCAATCTCCTCATCGGGCACAAAGCCGCTCAACTCAATCATCTGTCTCGCAAGGTCAGCAATCTTTACCGGTGTGCCCATATCCAGCACAAAAACCCCGCCACTCTGACTCATCGCCGCACTCTGTAGTACCAATCCCACTGCCTCGCTTGTGAGCATGAAATAGCGCTGCACATCCGGATGGGTCACCGTCACCGGCCCACCTGAGGCGATCTGTTCCCGGAAAATAGGAACCACGCTACCCGAACTGCCCAGCACATTGCCAAAGCGCACCGCGAGAAATCGTGTTGACCCACGCGCCTCATCCAGAGCCTGTAGATACACCTCTGCCAACCGCTTGCTCGCACCCATTACGCTGGTTGGATTTATGGCCTTATCGGTGGAAATGAAGACAAACTGTTCCACTTCCACCTCCTGGGCTGCGTTCGCCAGATCCATGGTGCCCAGCGTATTGTTGCGCAGTGCCTCCGCCGGTTGCGTCTCCATCAACGGCACATGCTTGTGCGCGGCGGCATGAAAAAGAATCTGTGGTTGGTGCCTCTCTAAAATGCGCTTCATTCGCGGCACATCGAGGATATCTGCCACCTCGGGTGTGATCACTTCACCGGAGCCGGTCCGAGCCAGTTCCTGCTCAATCTGGAACATCTGCGTCTCCGATCGCTCCACCAGCACCAGTGCTTCCGGTTCATAACCCGCAATCTGACGACACAATTCCGACCCAATACTGCCGCCGGCACCTGTCACCAGCACGCGCTGGCCATGCAACAATGCCTTGATTTCATCTGTCTTCAATTCCACCCGCTCACGCCCAAGCAAATCCTCAATCTCCACAGGTCGTAACTGGGTCACCTGCACTTGCCCCGAGGCCAACTGCTCCATCGAAGGCACTGTTGTGTGCGCCACTCCCGCCTCGCGCAAAAGCCCCACTACTTCGCGCATGCGTTTTGCCGCCGCCAATGGCATGGCGATGATCACCTCGTCAATGTCCAGTGACACCAACCGCTCAGTATCCAGCACGCCTGCCACGTGGATGCCATGCACACGCGTGCCATGTTTACGCACATCATCATCAAAAAACACCACCACCTCACGAGCCATACGCGGCTTGTTTGCCAATTCCTGTCCTAGTCGGGCTCCAACCTCACCCGCACCCACTATAGCCACCCGCTTTCGTTCACCACCCACATCCGTCAATCGGAAGTCCCGCTCACGTACCATCCGAAACAAGATGCGCACGAACACCACACCTGCAAAGGAAAGCATGGTATCGATAATAATCACCCCGCGTGGCACTGAATCCGGATTGTTTCCAGCTCCGATGTTGATTGGCCCCACCCCCGCATACCATAATCCCAATAGCCCCGCCGACGGTAACACCAAAGCAAGTGCGACCCTGCGTGTGTCCGGCAGGCTGAAATAAGTAAGCAGAGAGGCAAACTGGCCAAAGTACCATAAACTGATCAGCTTAACGACTGTTACTACCGGCCAAACACCAAGAAGTTGTCCCCTATACTGCTGTGGAACGGCGAAATCCCAGCGAATCTGGTATGACAGTAAGTAGCTGAGCACCAGCACCCCCGTGTATACCACGAGCAGGATCAAGTAACGTTCCAGCCGATTCAGCTTGATGGAACTCAATTTCATCGAACTAGCCCGGTATCCGCGGGCAACAGTGACTGTAGAAACAAAAAAACCGCCTTACAAGGCGGTTCCGCACCCGGCGGTAATAATCGCGTCGCTTCCCGGCGGCGGATGTGCTGTTAAAACTTCTTCCCGACCCGCCACCGACACCAACTCCGCATCCCCTCCAAACGACGCCACCAACCCAGATATCCGGGACAACGCATATCGCCGACAAACCAGTGCCAACGCCGTCAGTAGAATCAGTCGCACATCCAGGCCCAGCGATTGTCGCTCAATGTACAGCAGCCCCAGTCGCGATTTCCACGGGCGAATTAGCTGGTTGTATGCCAAATCCGGATCGTCATGCCCCAATAGAATGTCTCCCTCGTCCGCAAATACAATCGATGACAGGTCCGTCACCCCCGGCAATACTTTTAATAGGCCTTTCTCCTCTGCCGTGTAATGAGCAACCTCTGACATCACCTGTGGGCGAGGCCCCACCAGGCTCATATCGCCTTTCAGCACATTCCACAACTGCATCAGCTCATCCATTTTAAACCGTCGCACCAAAGCCCCCACGCGAGTGATGCGCCGATCGCCCTTTGCCGTGGAAAACACACCCGATTTGTCCGCATCCACTGCCATGCTGCGCAGCTTTAGCATTTCGAATTCAAGACCGCCGCGCCCCATCCGAAGCGCCCGATATAACGGCGAATGTCGGTCCTCCAGCCAGATCAGAACCATCAACCCCAGTAGAAACGGTCCCGCCACCAGTAGTCCCGCCAGCGCAAGTGTGATGTCCATCAGCCGCTTCATTTGCTCTTTAACACCATTTGCCTCGCCTTGACTGCGATGGCCGCCGCATCCACGCCACATTCACCGCGCAGATATTGCTGCGAGCCCACGACTTTCGGCCAACCATCGCGCAGGCCCAGCCGGTAAAAAGTCTTTGGTCGCACGTCGTTCTCCAGGCAACACTCCGCCAACAATCCACCCAAGCCGCCTTCAACCAAGTGCTCCTCCACCGCAAGCAGGCCCCCCGTCTCCGCACAGGCGCGTTCAACAGTGTCCTTGTCCAGAGGCCGCAGTGAATTCACGCTCAACACTCGACAGGCTATCCCCTCGCCACCCAGAGTCTCCGCTGCGGACAACGCTTCGGCCAAGATGCCACCAGTCGCCGCGATGGTCAGCGCGTCACCTTCACGCAATGTTCGAATGGCACCCAGGTTAAAAACCTCACCTTCACGTTTCGTGTCGCCCGCATTGGATTTGTCCAGGCGCAGGTAACTCGGCCCATCCGTCAACGCCAATGCCCGCGTTGCCCCGCGCGTTTCCCACAGGCAACCCGGAGAAACCACCACCAACCCCGGCAATGCCCTCATGATAGCCAAATCCTCCGTGGCATGATGCGACATGCCCAGCGCGCCGTAGCTAAACCCGCCCCCGATCGCCACCACGTTCACATTAACGTTATGATAAAGAGCGTCGTTTCGAATCTGCTCCAGACAACGCAAGGTGGGGAAGTTCGCGATAGAGTACGTAAACACCACCCGCCCCTCAAGCGCCAGTCCCGTAGCCACGCCGGTCATGTTCTGTTCCGCCACGCCAACATTTAAAAATTGTTTCGGAAACCGTTCCGCGAACTGCGTCAACACCCCAAAACCCAGGTCGGCCGTGATGAGGAACACGCTCGGATCATCCTCCGCCAATTCAGTCAACGCGGCAACAAACGCATCCCTCATAGCGATTCCAACTCCCGAAGTGCTGCGTCAAACTCCTTCCCGCGTGCACAGCGATAGTGCCATAGCACCGTGTTCTCCATGAAAGAAACCCCCTTGCCCTTGACCGTATGGGCCAGGATCACCGTGGGCCGGCAATCCTCCCTCGGTGCTTCAAGCGCCTTAAGCAGTGCCACGTGGTCATGCCCGTCCACTTCAAGCACCGCCCACCCAAACTGTTTCCACTTGCCCGCAAATGGTTCCAGCTCCAGTGTCTCCGACACCGACGACATGCTCTGGATTTTATTATAATCCACAATCGTCACCAGGTTATTTAGACCATGATGTGCGGCAAACATCGCCGCTTCCCACGTGGCACCTTCGTCGCATTCTCCATCGCTTAAAAGCACACCAACGCGGTGACTGGCCCCGTCGTACTTTGCCGCCAACGCCAAGCCCGCACCCACGGACAGGCCATGCCCCAGCGACCCCGTGGAAAAATCTACGCCCGGGTTACCCACATGTGTCACGTGGCCGCACAACGTGGATCCATCACTATAGTGCTCGTCCAGCCGTTCCACCGGGAAGAACCCCGACTCCGCCAACGCCGCGTAAAGCGCCACGCCGCCATGCCCCTTGCTGAGAATAAACCTATCGCGTCCAGGCCAATCCGGGCAGGCGGGATTCACGCGCAGCGCAGCGCCGTACAGCACAGCCAAGATGTCCGCGATAGATAATGCCGCTCCGATGTGCGAAGCACCCGCACGACTGGTCATTCGCAGCGCGTGGATGCGAATGCGCCTGGCCAGTTCATGCGTGTCCTTCGCGTCGCTCATGCCCCGAAAAAATCCCGGATGACGCCACAGATGTAATCTACCTCATCATCCGCAAGTGAGGTGTTCATCGGCAACAGGAAGCACCGCGCAAACAACCGGTCTGTAGCCGGCAGATTCCAGTCACCCTCCAGGAAGGGGAACTGATGCACCGCCGTGCCGCCCCATTGAAGGATAGTGTCGATGCCGTTTTCCTTTAAATGCTCACGCAACGAGTTCCGGCAGTCGGCCTCGACCTCGTAGTTTTGAAAAATGTCAAAGTGATCCGCATCTGAATCCGGACCGGGCGGCAGAGTGAGATCGTCCAAACCGGCCAACTGCTCCCCGTACCGTCGGGCAATGGCGCGACGACGCTCAATCTCGGCTGGATAGTCCGCCCACTTGGCCAGTAGCACGGCCGCTTGCAGGTTGTCCAGCCGAGCATTGTATCCCCAATCACGCACGGTGCCCCCCTCGTCGCGGCCGTGGTCACGCAGTTGGCGCAAAGTGGAGGCAGCTGCACCATCATTTGTTAGCAGCAGGCCACCGTCGCCCAGACAGCCGAGCACCTTGGCAGGATAAAAACTGATGGCACCCGCCATGCCAAACGTACCGGCGGCACGGCCACGGAACCTCGAGCCCAGTGCTTGCGCGGCATCCTCCACAATAATTAAATTATGTTGTTCTGCCAGCACACCCAATGCGGCCATGTCACAGGTGCGGCCATTAAGTTGCGTGGGTATGATCGCGCGGGTTCGTTGGGTGACGGCTGCTGCCGCGGCGGCTGGATTCATTAAGTGGTCCGGCCCACAATCAACCGGCACCGGCGTGGCGCCGCTATAGTGAATGGCTGCGGCGGTAGCGATGTAGGTGTGCGACGCGAAGATGACCTCGTCCCCCGATCCGATGCCGGCGGCGTGTAACGCGATGAGAAGCCCATCTGTTGCATTGGAGACCCCTACGCCGTGATTCGCGCCAGCAAATTCGGCGACCTTGCGCTCAAATTCGGCGACCTCGTCCTGCAGGATGAATGCGCCACGACTGGCCGTGTCCGTGACGGCCTGCAACACCGCCTGGCGGTGCTGTTCAAAAACATGTGAGTAACGAAAAAAGGGGACCTCCATGATCACGAGCCGTCCTTACAACACCGCGGCAGTATAAATGATTTTCTCCCCAGTTCCACGATAATCATCCGCTACCGATTGCAGATTCTCCAGCGGCGCAATGTCGTCGGTGATCTCATCGGGGAACTTTTTTAGCGATCCATAAAAAATTCGCTTCAGTTTCTCCTTGGCGACGACGGACGTGGGGATCAGGCCTGTTTTCACAGCCACCCAACGCACTCCCGCCACACACCGGCCGCGAATCCCCTCCGGCCGATCCCTGAATCCAGTGTGAAAACTGGGGTTGAAACCTGCTTCACGCAGTCCATAAGCCAACTCAGGGATGTTATAATATCGAACTGCCCGGGGACTGGGATTAAATCCATGCCAGTCGGGGTTCACGGTGCTTATAACCAGCACCCCTTTCGGTTGCAGCAGGCGACTCGCCTCTGCGAAGAATCGGGGTGCCGATGACAGCCAGTAGATCGAGTCCAGCAATACCACGGCCCCAAACGAATCATCATCAAACGGGCAGTCCAAAGCGTCCACTTGGCGAACGTCAACGCGTTTGTTATCCCTGTACCGCTCCAAAGCCGGTGCAAGATTTTTCGGATCCACATCGCCACCTGTCACCCGCCTGGCCATGCGCGCGATGTAGCCCAATCCGCAGCCCGCACCGCACGCCAACTCCAGCGTCTCACGACCGCGGGCATGCGCTGCCGCAAAGTGATACCGCGTGAGCATCATCGACAGCGTCTCGTCAGTGGCCAGCGCGCCCGGTGCCTCACAGACCTGCGTGAAATCCAATAGTTTATCCTCCATATTCATAAGAAATGGCAATGTTCCGCACAAATCGATCGTTGAATTGAATCAATGATTTTTCGCCCATCGACACTGCAGCGTGGAAACCGGGTATTTACCAGAAACATACCTCGTTGTTCAATTAGCAATCTCATTGAAAACCTGATCGTTAACAGTCTGGCAGAAGTCAGCATCACTTGATTGTCATGTGTCTTCAAGCTAACCGGGATACAGATATGAGAATGCCCTTTTCATCGCCAATAACAGCCGTGCCGTCGTTAACCTGTTCAAGCATCTCACGCCAAGCTTGCCTCATTTGGGCCTGCTGTTACACAATCCGGCGTTACATCAGATTCGAAATCTGAGTGCTTTGGGCGGTACACTGTGAAATCCCTCCTCAAATCCCTCCTCCCTTTCCGTGTCATCGTTCAGCTACAAAACTGGCGTGACCTGAGTAGGCTGCGTGCGGCCATGGCCTCAACTGAGAAACAGGAAGATTGGAGCAGTGGAGTAATTGAGGCAGTGCAACTCGGGCTGAACTATGCCGCGCTCAATAAATCCGGGGAAACACGCGAAAAATTCGAGAAAATCGAGGCACTGCGCGCTGAATGGGGGCGCAAACAGGGGATGTTATCGATCCATGACTTTGGCGCAGCTCACAGCAACGGTGCACTCCAACCCCCCGGCGTAACCATCGACTTGAGCTATCGACATATGTTCCTCTACTCCAGTTCCTCCCAGGTATACGGCTCCTTCTATCATCACTTGATCCGGGGGATGAGCCTGCATCGCGTCCTAGAACTGGGCACCAACGTAGGAATATCGGGATCTTATATCGCAAGTGCCTTGCGGCTGGAAGGCATGGGCAAACTGTTGACTCTGGAGGGCTCGGAGGTGAGCTCCGACATCGCCCGACAAGTCTTCGAAGCACAAGAACTCCAGGATCGAGTCAATAGAGTCGTCGGGCCTTTTCACGAAACTTTGAGCCCATGCCTTGAGAAACACGGGCCTTTTGACCTCGTCTTTGTCGATGGTCATCACGACGGCCACGCTACAATTCGATACTTCAACCAAATACGGCCCCATGTTGTACCCTCAGGACTCATTATTTTCGACGACATCCGTTGGAACCAGGATATGAACAATGCTTGGGGAGAGATCAAGAACCATAACGCGCTTACAGGCACCTTGGATTTCGATCAAATCGGTATCGTCATGGTGAGCTAAAACCCTCCAGGTATCAATAGACTCAGGCAACGCGACCCCGAAAGGTTACGATGGCGAACTTGGAGCTGGGTTTATCGACAGATTCCAAACACTTTGGGGGCATTTGAGTGCCTCAACTTACATATTCGTTACACATTGCAGCAATGGCCTTCACGTAAGATATGTCTACCTTTTCATTCATGGGCAGGGTCACGGTTTCCTGGCATCGTTTCTCCGCGTTTGGACAAGATCCTTTTTGATATCCCATCGACTCAAGATTCTTTCCGATCAACGGATGAATCGGGCTTGAATACCAGGCAGCCATTTCCAGTCCTTGGGTTCGTGCCAAATCCAGCAATGCCGCCTTATTGTCCACTCGCAAGGGATAGCGGGCATACACACATTTCCTGCCAGAAATTGGCATAGGATGTCTAATGCTCTGATGGGTGATCGCTTTCAAGTACGCAGCCGACCAATCCCTACGTGATTCCATGCCTTCAACTGATTTCAAACGATCGACCGCAAAAGAATCCATTTTCTGATCATAGCCTGGTGGAGTTTTCCCGTTCTTCGCCTCTTCATAATTCCCAACTGCTACCCTTAGCCGAGACAGACGGTGAAACCAGTTGCGTATCGACCAGTACCTCCGTGGATGATATAGCAGCCGAAAGACGTGGTACTGGGCTGCCAGTCGGAATGACGCCAGAATGGATGGTCGCCCATAGGAATTATAATTCGCGGCCAATCGGGTGACCAGATTTGGATCCTTACACACCACCTCACCCCCTACGCCTGCCACCGTCGGCTTCCCCCATTCATACGAAAAAAACGCCGCGATCCCACGCAACTCATCTGGTATAAGCTGCCAATCAGAAACTCTGAGATGGCAACAATCTTCGATTACAGGCACCTCTCGCTCGCGGGCAACAACTCCAATGCGTTCCATATCCGCCGGCAGCCCGAACGTGTGCTGAGCCACAACTGCTCTTGTGCGTGATGAGAAGCAACTTTCCAGCTGATCGGGGTCCATGTTGAACCCGTCTTTTTCAAGGTCCACAAAAACTGGCCGCCCTCCAGCGGCCATCACGCCTTCAGGCACAGCCATGCACGTATAAGCGGGGATAACCACCTCGTCCCCAGGGACCAAATCCATGGATTGCAAGATGGCGCACAGCCCAACCCGACCACGATGGTATAACAGTCTCACGATCGCTCAAATGTGCTCAAACTCCTCGATCCAATTAACAAAGGACTCATAAATCACCGGTTGGTGATAGTCTCTCTCGAATATCACTCTTGCCCTTTCTCCCATTCCAAGACGGCATTCTCGCCCCACACGAAGCTGATTAATTCGGTCGGCAAGACCTTGCACGTCTCCCGCGTCGTAATTGTACCCTATACGTTCACGATTCAAAATCTCCGCAAACTCCCCCTTGAGAGAAGAGATAATCGGCATCCCCGCCGCCATATACTCAAATACCTTGTTCGGCAATGATTGACGCGCACTCTCCCGATATGCCGCCAGACCCGCGTTTGCCCTGCGAAGCAAAACTCCACATTCTTCAGCATCCAACCATCCGGTGAACACAACAACCTGCGAATCCCTTGCGACACGCATTAACCTCGCCCGATGATCCCCATCCCCAACCAGCACGATCTTTACCCCCCTATCTTCGAGGCATTCCCCTGCTTTGACCACAGTATCCAGGTCATATGAGCTGCCGAATATTCCCACGAAAACAACCACAAAATCGGAATCGCTCACGTCAAACTTTTTAAGAAAATCACTCTCACGCAATTCTTTGCAGGAGTCAGCCAATACATCAGCGCTGCCAATCGGAAAAACGCAGTCTGCTCCTGTGCGGCGCTTCCCCGCCAACGTTAACCCCCATTTCAAGTACTCTTCAGAAACCCCCGTCAAACCCTTTGTCCGCGAGAGCGCCTTTCCCAAACGTTGATATAATCCGTTCATTAATAACTTGGCAAACGGCCTGATAAACTTTGGCAATATTGTCAGATATACATCCGGCCATACATCTCGAATATCAACAAGAAGGGGAATGCCCTTTGCCCGGCAATATTCCTCAGCCACAATGACCAGCTCAATCGTAGGAAGTGAGCAGATGATTAAATCCGGCTTGGGGGCACAATCTGAAAAATCCACAAAACTCCCGGCAATATCTTTTTGATGCCGGAGTCGAGCAAATGAAACATTCTTGGAATAGCTGATGGGAGAATGTAGCAGGGTCAGTGTGTAGCCAGAATCAGTCTGCAGGCTTGTTGTTCTATCAAAACGGAAGTTTTTTTCTGCATGAGAAAATGTCGACCCCAAATAGGTTACTTCATGCCCACGTCCGGCGGCAAACCTTGCTATCGATACACTCCGCCACTCCTTGACCTTGCCGTCAGTCTCCCGATGCTGTTCACCCGTTTGGATAATCCAAATCCGCATGACTAAACTGCCAAGCCACTTGTCAAACGAGCTGTCACTACTCCATCCGTATTATCCGCCACACTGGGTTCCAATTAGTGCCAACTTCGAACACCACAGTCTAAGGGTTCCGTGGCGGCTCCAAATGTGCCTCAAATTGCCGCAGCCAGACCTCCAGTGCCAGAGGCGCAAAAATATCACGCCACCAAACCCGACCACGTCCGCGACGTTGGCGAAAAAACTCCCGGCAGAGCCGGTGCAATTCCTCCTCCCGCACCAAGCCATACTGAAAAATACGGCAGCCAGCTCCGAAGTAATCCTCCTCCATTCGTTCGCGCAGTTGTTGTTTCAGCCAGATTTCCTGTGGATTATCAAAGCCCAGCTTGTCACGCCTCCAAGCGATGTCAGATGGCAGGCTCGGCGCCAACGCCCGACGAAAGACATACTTGGTCCAGCCCCTGCACAATTTGGTTTCAGCTGGAAGTGGCAGTAACAACTCCACCAGCCGATGATCCAAAAAGGGGACGCGCATCTCACGCGAAGCGGACATCGACATATGGTCCTCCATGTGCAGGATAGCCGGCAATGAGAACCGTCGCAGGTCGCGTGCCTGCCGAGCCATTAGCAATTCACCGTTTTTTACACCTAACTCCAGCGGTTCAAAACCGGCCAGTGCCGGTCCGGCAATATTCCAGACCGCGCGCGCGGATCGCCCCGGCAGATAACGCTTCGCCTCCGCCCAGGAAAACTGCGAGATGACGCTTCGGTTTTTAACGAATGACGCCAGCAGCCGTAACGCCCGGCAACGCTGCCCCGCCCTCCACAACAACTGCAGTTGAAATCCGAGGTATTTGCGATAGCCGCAGAGCAGTTCATCTGCACCTTGGCCGGTAAGCATCACCGTAATGCCACGCGCACGCGCTGACTCCATCAGCAACCCATGCGCAATATTGGAAAATTCATCCAGCGGCCGATCTGCATGCCAGGTGAATTCCTCCAGTTTGCCGAACAAATTGTCCACTTGCCCGTCAAGATCAATCGTGATCGCCTCCTGCCTGAGATGCTGCGCCATTTTAGTAATGAACCGTGATTCATCCGTCCGCTTGTCACCGCTGATACCGGAAAAAAGCGTGATTGATTGTGAATGCCCGGCCGCCATCGCCGCGATGGCCGACGAATCCAATCCGCCAGATAACAGCACTCCCACCGGCACATCGCTGCGAAGCCGGATGCGCACCGAATCGGAGAATGTCTCGCGAACCTCTTCCAGCAGGACGTTATCGACCTTGCGATCGACAGTAACATCCGGCAGCTGCCAGTAGTCCCTGATTTCTGGCGCATTTATCCGATCTGCCTGTATACACATCACCGTGGCCGCTGGCATCCTTGATACGCCTTCAACAAAACCCGCCGGTGATGTATTTGCTTGATGCTGCAACAGAAACTCGCTCACAACCTGTGCATTGACCCGGTACCGACGGCCGGTCATCGCCATTAATGCCTTTAGCTCGGAAGCAAAAAATATCCCGTTCTCATGTTGCTCCCAGTACAACGGCTTTTCCCCAAACCGATCGCCCGAAAGCCACAATCGCTTTTCCCGCGCATCCCACCAGGCAATTGCCCACATCCCGTTGAAACGCCTGCAGGCCTCTGCCATACCCCAAAAAAGAATACCGCGCAGCACCACCTCCGTATCCGTACCGGTTCGAAATATCTCGCCGGCCCTTTCCATCTCCGCACGAAGTTCGATGTAATTATATACCTCACCGTTATACACCAGCGTCCCTCGCTCACTAGTCATCGGCTGACGGCCAGCTTCACTCAAATCTAGGATTGCCAGCCGCTGATGACCCATCCAAATCTCACCGCCTCCAAAGGAACTACGCCACTCTCCCTGACTATCCGGCCCGCGATGGGACTGACGGTGGCATGCCTTTTCCCAGCGCTCCTCAAAGCCCACGATGGGCTCACTATTCAGACGCCCTAAGATTCCACACATGCGCTGGCCATTATGATATTTAAGAGCCCAATCATATAGGCCCTGAAGCAAGCCCATCGTATAGGTTGACCAATTTCCGTTCCTCCAATCCCCAATGAAAACGTTCCTCAACTGCCTTCCGGCCTCGACAACCCATGGCTTGAGCTTCCTCAGAATTATTCAGGATCCACATTATGGCTTTGGCTATCTCACCGGCATCCGTAGGATCAACAACGATACCACATTTCAGGGTTTCAACCAATTCACGATACTTTTTGAAATTTGAGGTGATAACTGGGACACCTGCGGCCATATACTCATACAATTTAGTAGGCTCTGAGTTAAAGTGATTGGGTTCCGGATAATACAACGCCAAGCCGCCCCGTGACTGTGCAATCAATTCGTATGCCTGAGCCAAAGGCACCCAGCCTTGATACTTGATCGGGCTGCTCCTGATTGACTCTAGAAATTCATTCTCAAATACCTCTTCGTCAACTTTGCCGACAACGACCAGCTTGAAACTTTCACACCCAGAAACTTGCCCGCAGGCATCAATAATTTCCCGAGCGGAACGCATAACGCTTATTTCCCCGGTCATAACCAACTCATACGACCGTTCAAGATATGGACATCCCTCCGGGAGATCACCCAAGATGGGGTAATTACCAACCAAGGTAACCTTGTGTTCCATGTACGGTCGGTTGATATCAGGCCAAGCAATTATCAAAGCAGCAAAAATTTTGGCGGCAACCCAGTTTAGTACCGTCATCGCCCAAGAAACAGGAAACTGAAGTAGAAGGGGGATCCACCGTTTGGAAAAAATATCCTTTGGATAGTCCTCGTGGATATCAAAAATAACCTTGCGTCCACGCAAAGTGAGCATGATCCCGACAAAAAAAAGTTCTGGATCATGAAAGTGATAGATTTCCGAGTTTAATGCGTTCGCGCGCCTATAGATTCTTAACACCACGCCAATCATCCTGTTCAAACGCCCGGCAGGTTGCCCCACGTCATAAATTTTAACTCCCGCACACTCCTGATCTCCCTTGCCATCGGCCACTACAAGATGCACGACATATCCGGCTTGGGCTAAACTTCGGCATTGTTTGTGAAATATCCGTGTGTCTCCACGGGAATGAGCCGACGTTAAATGGCAAACCTCAACAGCCATGACTCATGGGTGCCCAGATTAAACAATTAGGAGATCTCACCGATATATTCAAACCTCTTGAGACCTGACAGAAGTATCAATTCAATACCACATTAAATCGTTTCAGCCATGCGCCGAAACATATGACTCGCCGCGATATTTGGCTGAATCGACGTCTTCCATTGAGCCCCCCTCGACTTCATTAACCACTTCCGGCCGCAAAACACCATTTGCATATCCAAACGACTCCTTAGCACGGTGCACGCACTGGTCTCTCAAGAGTTCCTTCATCCATTGTTCCTCAGCTGTCACAAATCCTAGTTTGTCTCTTCGTGTGCGAATTGGCTCCGGCAACAATCCTTTCATTGCACACCTCAAGACACGCTTGGTTTCGCCAGCGAAAATGCTAACCAACTCGGGTAGTCTCAAGGCCAATTCAAACCCCGAAGATGCAAGAAAGGCACTCGCATCTCTTTGATCCAGGAATCCTCCAGCCGCGGAACCATATGTTGTCACTAAACGCACCTCCGCCTCAATCTGCCAGCCATTTGCACATACAGCAGAAATTCAATAATCGTCCCATGGATGCACGCCAGTAAGATGGGCCGTGCAGACTTCTACCGGGCTCAATCCAGACTATATCATACTGGTTTATCCAGGCACCCAGTCCAACCACACACCAAGGCAGGGGATAGGCCTCAAATTTCCAACATCGATTTATTCGCCTATGGGATTTGGGCACGCGGGATATCCTCATTCCCACCGGCTCCCTGACACGCTTAGGGATTCCTCTCTTCGAAGTCCCAGCAGCCGTCGTCTTATATAACTCACGTTTTAATCGACTACCTCAGTAATGAGGCTAAGTGCTCTGCAAAACGAGCATAATTGGAATCGGAATTCACGCGTTGTTTCCATCGGTTCCTAGCCGCCTTTTTCTTGCCCTGCAACTTCTTGGGATCCTGCAGCATAAGCCAAAGATAATCGGTTAATTTCTCAGTATCAATAGAAGCCGGGATTAATCTTCCGGTAGTGGAATCCACCAATTCAGACACTCCTCCCACATCTGTAGCAAGAACAGGGAGACCGCAACTCAAGGCTTCCATCACAACAAGTGGAATCCCCTCAGAACAACTTGTATGAACAAACAAATCTGCCGGGAAGCTTCGATACGTGCCCATCACCGAGATGGATTCATCTTCAATTAAGATATTCAAATTGGCTGGCGAACCCTCCTTCGCCAATCTGATAACTTTTTTATCGGGAGAGCCGAGAGGAATATGTCGCCATTCAAAGTGCCCCCCAGGTTGACGTCTAGCGAGTTTCACCATGGCTTGGGCCAGCAGATCATATCTCTTCAAAGGAATCATGGCCCCACAGGAAACGACTCTTCGAACCCCGTCCCGAGAGGGGGTAGAGACGAATTCTGGATCAGGCACCCCCATGCGAGTCGTCACCATTTTGTGTGCTAACTTCGGATACTGTTGAGAGAGTAATTTGGTCATAGCCTCAGAGCAGGGAAAGATATGATCAACTGCCTTTAGGGCAGGTCCCTTGAAGGGAATAAATCTGCGAGATTTCTGATTTTCATTTACATCGCTTCCAATACAACGACTAACTACAATTCTTTCTGATGGGCTATTCCTCCCCCTGACCAACCCCAGCGTAATAGAATCCAGTGAATGAGTATAATGTATGGAGGAACCTGAAAATTTGTGACTCCACCTCGCAACTGCCATAACAGTTAAAGCCCGTTTCCAGATTGCCCTCCTTGCGTTTGGCATTTGTTGTATTTCATTTCGAAGATCAGCAGACAACCAGGCAGACAGCCAGTTCCTAGGATCCGTAAATCTCCGAAGACGGTGCGGCATTAATGTGTCATCTACCACGACATTCGAAGGGGTTCCAAATTTCTCTCCAGATCCTCGATAAGGCACCAATACAACCTGCTCAAATTGCTTGGCAAGAAATCCTAGTTCTGGCTCTACAAAAGTGCGATCCCGAGCGCCATCATAAGGATAACCCGAAGTATACAAATATAAAGGCGGGGGCATATAATTGAACCTTAATTCTGAATCTCACTGGATGCTGCCAATATCGATCTCAATCCCTGTCTTAACGAATAATTCGATCTCCACCCGAACGCCTCCCGCACTTTATGGGGAGTCATGGAGCAATCACTCACATCTTCATGTCTCGGATTATTCCTGGTCACAATTTTCAAGTCTGGATCCACCAATTCGCGAATCGCCTCCGCAACCTCCATGTTACTATAACTCTCTCCGGATCCAACATTGAATATTCCAGTACTAAACGTAGGTTTATTAATGGCTAACCAAACAAGTTCGCAAAAATCCTCCACAAACAAATAATCCCTTCGCGGTTCTGGATCATTCAACGTCAAAGCCTCTCCCTGGATCGCCTGGCTTAGCAAATCCGTGATCAAGCGACCGGGCCTGCCCCCAGGGCCATATATGTGGAACGGACGGAAGATGGTTAGCGTCAAATCCAACTGGTTTGAAACCTCAGCGCATATCCTCTCTGAGATCAGTTTACTTTCCATATAGGGATTCGTCGGAGCCACCGGATGCTCTTCATCGACCGGCAAGTACTGCGGCGATCCGTACACATATGAGCTAATGTAAATGAACTTGGCCTTCGAAACATGTGCCGCCTCCAATGCCGACAACGTGGCGTTAGAATTACCCGTGAAATATTTGAAAGGATCCTTCCAACTCTCTTCTATTGTAGTATGGGCCGCCATATGGATCACCCATTCCATTGGTTCTTCAATTGAGGGAGTCGCCAACCGCTGGGCCCCACGTGTCCACGGATCCAACGACATCACTTTGATTTGGCGCTTTTCCAGGTACGCGCCGAGATAACTGCCAATGGCACCTGAGGACCCTGTTAAGCCAATTGTGTTACCCATTTTACAGGCCAGCTAAGCCAGCCGAGCCAAAGACATCTAGGAATTTGCGATACCAATCCACCGTTCGCCGAAGTCCCTCATCGAATCCAACGCCCGATTTCCATCCCAGCGTCTCCTCGGCATGCAAAAAATCCGCCTGCATCCGCCAAATTTCAGTTGGCCGATTTTCTAATGCCCCAATACGAAGTTCCGATTGGCTGCCAGTTAATTCATGAATGCGTTGGACCAAATCTCGAATGGCGATCTCTTCACCAGAACCCAAGTTAATGGAGCCAATCGGTACCGGGTCAACGCCTGTCGCCAAAAGCATCCCGCCCACAATATTCTCTACAAAATTAAATTCCCGAGTTTGAGTTCCCTCTGTCAATTCAACCGATTCCCCCTTCAAGCACTTGATAATGAATTCCGGGATAACCGCTCGCTCGCTTTGATAGGGCCCAAAGGTGTTAAAAGGTCTCAAACAAATAATCTGTTTGTTCGTCTGATGCCGCTTCATCTTCGCGTACAATTCTCCCCCATATTTTCCAATAGCATAGGGTGAAATGGGGAAAGGCATGGACGATTCTGTGAAAGGCACAGATTCCTGGAATCCGTAGACTTCTGAACTGGCTATATAGATGAATCGCTCATACTCAAGCCCGGCCTCCATCAAGTTGGCCGTCGCGAGCATGTTTGACAGAATTGATTCCTGTACATGGGTGAAACTGTCACCCACGTGGTTATAGGCAGCCAAATGGAATACAACATCATAGGTTCTCCCTGCCAAGGAGCGAGCTGAATCCAAGTTCCTCAAATCCGCCTCAACTACCTCAATATCGTCCCAAACCGGCGCTAACCGGACTGAATCAATCATGCTACGGTACTTAACCACGACCGTCACCCGGGCCCCTTCCTGGACCAATCGCCGCACCAAGTGGGAACCGATAAACCCGGCACCTCCCGTCACTAAAACTGATTTCTCCCTCATATTCCTATTCATTTGCCGTGTAGTATGAACCTATCCGGGCCTGCGCATTTCCAATATCTTCGGGCTTGTTAATTGTGACCTGCAATCCTTTGAATACATACGATCCTAGCTCCTTTCGGTGAGCCAATATTTCGAAGGCTTTGACCAGACCATCACCATCGTCCATGTGAATGATTTTTTCAGGAATGATTTCAAAAATCCTGGGAGAAAAAACTGCAAAGCCAATATAATGATTCAAAATCGGCTTCTCTCTGAATGATTCCACTCGACCTTGATGATCCCGTTCCACGAGTCCAAAAGGGTGCTCTATGGATGCAGTGACCATGGTAGCCATCAGGCCGGATTGCTCGTGCTGATCGAGCAATGCCTGGACATCAATCTGTGCATATGTATCCCCGTAACAGATGACAATTGGCTCACTCATGAGATTTCTAGCTTCGTACAGCCTTAACAGCATGCCTGCAGCTTCACCTGAATCTGAAAATTCCCCTTCAAACCCTTCAGTTTGGACATACTTACGGATTTCTTCACCCTTATACCCAATGCAAAACACATACTGCTTGAAGCCATTTTCCGCATAATGACGCAGCTGATGAGACAAAATCGGCCCATTACCAATATCAATCAATGCCTTAGGCTTTAACTCGGCCTGATGCATTCGAGTCCCTCTTCCTCCGCAAAGAATGAAGATTTTAGTCATTAAACCCAATTCATTTAACAACGAAGCTATTACTCTAATCTGCTCTTCGCTTCACAAGCCTGTATACTTTCTGTATAAACTTCCCAACCAGGAATCTGACCAGTCGCACCGATAGCAAGCGCCTTGAAATAGTCGCTCCCATCAATCTCAGATACTGATGCCTGGGAGCATGAATTCCCCACAAAATAATAAAGGTACGGTGATTTAATCCGTATAATAAATCTCTTTTACGTGCAGGACATTCCTCTCGCTGAATCTGTTTCTGGAACAACACCTGCAACCGAG
>CAZTTU010000018.1:22484-32584 GCA_964616045.1 uncultured Verrucomicrobiota bacterium
CGTGCAGGACATTCCTCTCGCTGAATCTGTTTCTGGAACAACACCTGCAACCGAGACACCTGAGTGTCACTGACATGATCCTTGCTAATATTTTGTCCATGTATTCTGTATTTTGTTAAAGGATCTTTTATGACAAATGCCGATCGATCTCTGTAACTCAATATGCGTATCCAGTACGCAAAATCTTCCACCGAGATTAGTTCAGGATCTTCGTCAAGCAGTTCCAGTGTATCAAATACCTCTCTTTTTACCATTGTTGAAGAGGTGCAAATATGATTATCAATAGTCAGCTCTCTGTAATTCAACACCTTATCTTCAACAAAACGCGACCCAGTTCCCAAAAGTTCCCCTCTGTCATCAATTTCATTCCATCCTGTAGAAACTAATAATAAATCCTCATTTTCTTTAAAGACTGCTAGCTGATCCCCCATTTTGGTCGGAAGCCACTCGTCATCAGAGTCCAAAAAAGCAATGTAATCACCTTTAGATTTACGTATTCCATAATTTCGAGAGGAAGCAATTACACCTTGATTATGGATCTTGAATGATTTAATCCGCGAATCATCAAACTCTCCTAATATTTCGTCGGTGTTGTCTTGGGAGTAATTATCAA
Source organism: uncultured Verrucomicrobiota bacterium (assembly GCA_964616045.1). Taxonomy (GTDB): domain Bacteria; phylum Verrucomicrobiota; class Verrucomicrobiia; order Limisphaerales; family UBA1100; genus UBA1100. Next base: position 23,098 of record CAZTTU010000018.1, read on the forward strand.
CGACAATGGCTTCCCAATTCGAGCAAGTTTGGCGCAATACTGATTCCAAGGCCAAGCGCAAAAAAGAAGCCTGATTATAGCTAGGAATAATTACGGAAACATTCAGATGCCTGCCATGTCCGCTCACGCGTCTAAAAAGCCTTTTCGCAAAAAATCAACAGTCTTTCAATTTCTGGCCGCGGATCAGGGCTTGCCTCGTACCCTGTTTGCTTTAAAAGATTTACCTGATATTCAAGACTTTCGTCCGTTGCCTCAGCACTTGAACTAGGCCGTTTCAATCTCAAATCAAAATCATAGATTTGCATGAATTGCTCCCGGATCAGCAACGCCATTTCAAGCACTGTATTTGAAACACCAGTCCCTACATTAATTATTTGCGGAATAACCCCCTCAAACCCGCCTAAAGATACGAATTCAATTGTGCGGCAAACTTCTGTCATGGGCACAAAATCCCGTCGATCCAATCCGGACGAATTCAAAACCAATTCGCGTGTCTGGACCGCCTGCCTGCATAATTCATTTACGAGCAACATCCAACAATTCACATCCTTATATGCCGGAGCACCAAAAGAATTGGAAATACGCAATACAACACCTTCAATCTCATCACGATAATTGGCACCTAAAACAACTTCTTCTCCAGCCCGGTGACTAGTAGCGTAAGGATGCAGATTATGCGGGCAGGTATTTTCATTTATTTTACCTGTTAAGCAGGCGCTATAGACATGGGCGGTAGATAGATATACAAATCGCTTTACCCTTTGGGATATCGCAGCCTTGAGCAAACGTGCGGTACCGACTCCATTAATATCAAGAGCAGCCACAGGATCAGCAGCACAGTCTTGCGCGTTCATACCGGCTGCTTGAATCACTACATCAATTCCATCACATATTTCTTCTAGATTTTTGCAATTGCTCCATTGAGTTTCCATCACCTCAACATCTTGAAGCCATTGATGAGGAGCATTTATATTTCGTGAACCTAAAACAATATGACGGTCTTCATGCTGAAGATGCTGTGCTAGGCGACCTCCAATAAACCCGAACCCTCCCGTAATCAGAATACGCATTTAAATGCTATTTAACCAAGGCGCACCTTGATCCCACAAGGATTCGAGTAACTCGTGATCTCGCTTTGCATCCATGCAATGCCAAAAACCTTCATGACGATACGACATCAGTTCTCCGGCATTGGTTACTTTCTCCAAAGGCTCTCTTTCTAGCATCGTTTCATCACCATCAATTAGGTCAAAAAACCCAGGCTCAATGACGAAAAAACCACCGTTAATCCAACCTTCCTGTAATTGCGGCTTTTCCTGGAATTGAATCACTTGATTTCCATCCAATTCAAGTTCTCCAAACCTTGCCGCGGGCCTCACCGCCGTGACCGTCACCATCTTCCCATGCGAAAGATGAAAATCCAGTAAATCTCCTATATTAATATCTGCAACGCCATCCCCATAAGTAAGCATACAGGTTTCATTCCCGATATAGGATCTCAGTCGCTTGACCCGACCTCCAGTCATCGTGTGCAATCCTGTATCAACCAGTGTAACGTTCCAGTCGACCTCGTCCAGTTGATGAGATGTCACATCCCCAGTTCCCAAGTCTACTGTAAAATCCGCGTTCAAGGTTCGATACTGTAAAAAGTACTCCTTGATCATTTCCGCCTTGTATCCTAAGGCTATATAGAAATCCTTGTTACCAAAGTACGCGTAGGTCTTCATTATATGCCACAAAATCGGCTTACCCCCGACCGGGACCATTGGTTTGGGCATTGATTCCGTGTACTCGGAGAGACGTGTGCCAAAGCCTCCTGCTAAAATAATAACTTTCATAAAATCGTCGTTACATAAAATCTGGGAAAGCTAAATCCTTCGTAGAAATCTCGCTGATCGGCAAGAGCCATTTTATATCAAATGCCGGATCGTCCCAACGTACCCCACCTTCACTCTCTGGAGCATATACCGAGGACACAAGATAAAATATTTCCGTGTCGTCCTCCAAAGTCTGAAACCCATGCGCACATCCTTCCGGTACCACCAGCATGCGGTAATTGTCCGCACTCAATTCCTCCCCGTGCCATTGGCAGTAAGTGGGCGAATCAGACCGCAAATCCAATACAACGTCAAAAACCGCCCCACGCAGACAACGCACCGCCTTCATCTCCTCATGTGGCGCCCGTTGAAAGTGCATACCCCGAACCGTGCCTGCCTGCCGACTGAAAGAAAGATTAGCCTGATTCAATTCCTCTGTAATTCCCTTCGCAGCAAACTCCTCTCGGCACCAAGCACGCGCAAAAAAACCTCGTTCATCTCTCAAATGTTCCAAATCCACCACCCAAGCACCTGATATCTTGGTCTCTGTAAAAATCAAACCCTTATCCCCGCACGTATACATTATTCATGACATTTTCGTATCGTGTACCTTGAAGTTGTCTTGATGAATGATCGGAAATGTCATCCACTACTTTGAAGCCCAAGCTAATCAACTCACAATGAATCGGATCCTCTTTACCTTCCTCCTGATTAACCTCCACTAATATGCTCTTGAAAGACTCCCGGCGAAGCACCTCGTGGCAACCCTTCACGATTTTCTCCTCCAAGCCATCTACGTCGATTTTCATGTGATTCGGCCCGCCCAATCCCCAATGGTCCGCCAATCGATCGGCGGAAGTCATGAACACTCCCTGCAAGTGGTGAGCTTTAAAAGATGTGCCCGAGAAATCTACGCTTTCCCCCACATTGTGTAAAGCAGCCCCCGCCACCAGTTCCCGGCTCCCCACGTTTTCCTGAGCGGTTGGATTCAAATGCAATTGCTCCAGCCGTTCTTCTTTACCCAAGGCAATATTGTATCCGGTGATTAATTCGGACATGTCGTTTAAATAAATATTGTTGTTTAAACGTGCGAAATTCACCGCCTCCGGCTCAAACGCCTTCACCCGCGCCCCACACACTTTAGCTGCATATAACGAATACAATCCAATATTGGCACCGACGTCCCATAGTACATCGCCCGGTTTCACAAACCGCCGCAGCCATTCCAAGGTTTCCGGCTCCTTGGTGGCATACGTCTCGGCACGAAACCTTTCCACCTGCGAGGTAACCCCTACCAAAATCTCCACCCCGTCGAGTTGACATGCTTGCTGGCTCAACCCTTCGTGCCATTGGTGTACCAAATTCCACCAACGCGACCGTAACGATGCCTTTAACGAAAAACTCATATCACTTTTGTATCCAAACCCAAAAATCGCGCCACCCCCTCAGCTGTCACAGGCTTCAAAAAATCCCGGCGCACTTTCCGTGCCAAGTCCCGATGCCGCTCCCGTGTGGCTTCATCCCTCGCCAAAAAAACCGCCGATTCAAAAGAGCCGTGATTGAGGAATACACATCTGGTCGATGCATCGGCTCTCCCGCCCATGCCCCTGCAATCTTAGTGTCCTCAAAAATCATACAGCGGGTCTTTTTATTCTATTACGCATTGATCCGTAAAATAAGCATCTATATCTCATGCAACCCTAGTAAAGCTCTGACATTATTCCCATCGGGTTCTGTGAAACATTCACTACGAATTTGACGAGACACATCTTTCATGAAATCTGAAGGAAGGAGCAGCAAATTTTCAATAGCAGCCACCAATTCCTTAGCTGAATAACACAAAGCCCATGCCTCTCCGGGGATATCTTTTGGAATTGGATTCCAGGTTATGGATTGACTGTTCCCAAGCAGCAGTACTGGCACTCCGGCAGCAAGAGATTCTAAGGCCGTCGAGGAAGCATTTGTACAAAATAACCGCGCACCGGCAAGGCGTTCCCGAAAATCTCCCTTCACCCAAATCCAATCTGCATGATCAGCAGCCCCGTTTTCCAATAGCACATCGCGAGGCGTAAAAGGATGTGGCTTGATTTTGATTGGCAATTCTCTCGATATACTGGTTGTGACTTTATATACTAGGGCCAATATAGCTTGGCATTCCTTCTCTCCAATAGGCAATCCGATCAGAAGATCGTTTCTCTCATTGCAATCGTAAGCCTTGGCATCATTGATAGAAGCATAGCGCAATGCCGGGCCGATACTAACTTTGGCCTCAGGAGTTTTAGATCGGATTGCGTTGGCATAAGCACGACCAATTACCCAGATATCGCGAGGATGCACTTTGGCTTTAAGCTCAGCGGAGCTTGGACATAAATGTGGATGATAATTTTCGGCTAGTGGATAACCTTTATACGCCACAACTTCAGTTTGAGGATGATAGCGGTAAAACCCCTGTACCAAGCCACGATCCACCGCTTGATTTTCACTCCAGTCCACTAACCGCTTCACTTTCAATCCCATTTCTGCGGATCGTCGAGCAAAACGATGCCCCAACAGGCCGATAATGCCGGACCATTCGGAGAACCTAGTTCTTCGTTCATCCCGAAGCAAAGGGCCAATGGGTACCCCGGCCACATGGCAATCAGGTAATTTTAGTGATGCCATCCTAAGCACTTGGCTCATCACCCATAAATAGTCATGCCACATCAAATAATCATCTGGAATTAAAAAGGCGCAATCACACTCACGAAGTTTATTGAAGCCCTCTGCTTCATCCTCAAATCCGCACAAAACAGGAAGATAATAGACCTGGTGACACTCATCATCGGTCAATTCGTCACGCCATCCACAAAAATACCTGTCCTGATAGTCCCCGTTATTAATGGCTGCACCCGTCTCGGTATCTGATGCAACAAATACATCCAGCAAAACCACAGATTCTTTCGGAAGTTCCACAGTACGGCGACCGCAACAACGGCGTGCCAGTCGTAACATATACGACGACAGCAAAGCCCACGGTCGTATTCTATCACAAACCACTCGACTCCAGTTTTGCTGACACCGCACTTCCGCTGAAATCTTGCGAGACAAACACAGCCGCTTAACTACCTTGGCTAGAGATCTATCTTTAGTGGCAATCTGCCTCTCGCCTTCCTCCAAACTCTTTTCGACCAACAGTAGTTTGCAACATCGTTTGAATAATGGACTTCGATAATTATCACGCGATGCCAAACTGCTCAGAAGCCATGCCAAGGACTCCCTGTTCGCATGATTAATTACCTCCAACATTTCAAGGAAATTGGGATAATAATTTTCTGATAATTCACTTAAACGGCGTGCTTGGTTCGGCGTCATAGAATCCAAATTCAGCATAACTCTCTGAACTTCTTAACGAAGACGACACCAAACCAACATGTGTGAACTCCACCCCTGATTGGAAATAACCTTCTGCAAAGTTTCCCGATCTGATTCAGTAGACTGTTGAAGATAAGCGCGCCAAAAAGCGTCTGCCACCGAATCTTTTTGGTTCCACAAAATGTCAAGATCCAGCAGTCCTGGGGTTTGAACATCCAGCACTTCGTACCCTCTGGATCCCAACAGTTGCCGTATGGATCGTGGGTTAAAAAAATTCAAGTGATGTGGTGGCGACACAGCTTTTGACTCTGCTCCGAGCACGCGAATGTCCAATCCAGTTCCCGAAAGCGTGGTGAACATGAACAAATCACCAGGCCCCATTAGCCGAGCGAGGCAATCCAGAAACACCGCGGGATCATGCAGATGTTCAAATAGCTCAAAGGAAACGAAAACACTAGGACCTTGCGGCAGCAAACTCGAATCCAAATCTTCCAGAAAAGCCTCAATTACCGGCAACCCTTTGCCGCGACAAACTTGGGCCAAAGCGGGAGACGGCTCAATAACATGAACGCCTGGATCATGTTTTTTTTGTACTTCCTCAGCAAATATCCCATAACCACCACCGATATCTAATACGCGATGGCCGGAAACATCCATATCTCTCATCTGCCGTAGAAGTCGCTGCACTTTGGGTTTCCACAAGTGTTTTCGACGCGCCTCACTGGTAGCTTGGTAGAAGGTCGTAGCCCAGTATTTTACCGATTCTGATTCCCTGTAATACTTGGAAAAAGATGCACCATCAGGTCTGGGACTGACATACCAAGTTAAGCACCTTTCACACTCCATGTAATTAAATCCCTTCTTATTAAAAATCCCCTTCCCTTCACATGAACATACAGGGCAATTAATGCTCCGCCTCGGTGCATCACTAAAGTATTTTTCGACATCCTGCCCCGCCAGTTGCAAGAAATGATCGAATATGTGTTTGGGCCGGATGTCTTCTTCTTTCACTCGCCTCCCGAAATTTTGATGACGGTTCCCGTGGTAAAAGTATTCTCATCCGAGCCATAAAAGAATATAGTAGCCGCTATCTCGTCCGCACTCGCCATCCGCCCTATAGGAATTTGAGCAACCCTATCCGAAAGTGATTTACGCTGATTTCTTCGATGAAAATTTGTGTCGGTCATTCCCACTCTTAGGGCATTAATGAGAATCCCAAATCTTGCCGTTTCTTTGGATATCGACTTGGTGATCGCCTCAATGGCAGCTTTTGATGTGGTATATGCAACGGAAGCCGGATTGCCTCCATGTTCGACGCTAATACTCGATATATTAACTATTCGACCCCACTTTTTCCCGAGCATGTCTCGAGCAGCATGCTGGCTGAGCTTGAATGTGGCCATCGTATTGACCTGAAAAACTTCCGCAAACTGTGAGGAGGTAACCTCGCTCCAATTGTCGGCTATATGAAAACTGGCTGCATTGTTTACCAGAACGTCGACTTGGATTTCCTTACAAGTCAACTCTGATATAAAGTCGTCCACTCCTTTGTCAGACGAGAAATCTCCCTGAATTTTTTCTACACCTGTGATATCGGGTTCTTGATGGTGAAAATGACATATTACCCGATAGCCTGAAGCCAAATAGATCTTGGCTGAAGCCAAACCAATACCACCTGCCCCTCCCGTAATAAGTACTGTTTTTTTAGTGTTCAAAATTGAGTTATATTACCACACAACGTCGGCAGGGCTCCACATCATGCCGCCCACTGTGAATGTGCGATTGACGAAGTTGATTATATTGATTCGAATGCCAAAGGTTGGACACTCCACCCTTAATTGAACCCAATTTCAAGAATGACATGTAATCTGTATCACAAGGATTTACTGTCCCGTCGTACCATACAAACATGCGCCGCCACAGGTCAGAACAGGGAGCCTCTATCTCATTAGGCGCAACTTCATATATATTTTCCCACGGATTATATGCAACAAAACTAATCTGATCGACTAGACCACTCCAGAGTTTTTGCATGGAAGTCATGTCCTGTTTGGATTCATCCACCATAACCCCCGATACACGGGTGAGAATGCGCACTTCAGGATAATCTCGCTCTCGGATTTTTTGGAACATTTCAATATTCCGCAACACTCGGTCAAGGTTACCATTTACTCGGAGTTGGCTATAGAGCGGTTCTTCGGCGGCGTCAGCAGAAAAGACGAGTGTGCGAACCGCGCCATTCAACAACGCGTGACACAAATTCTCCGTCAACAAGGAGGCGTTGGTGTTAAGCTTAAGATTGAGGAATTTCCCGCGACTGTATTCCAGCATAGCCGGCAGGTCGCGACAGACAAGCGGCTCGCCACGTGAGGCAATGGAAACAAGCTGCACATGGCCGTCAATCTGGTCAACGATGGCCCGGTAGGTATCCAATTCCATCACCCCCATATGACCCGACTCTTTCCGGCTAAAGGCTTCGTTGGATTGATAGCAAAATACGCATCGATAATTGCATATTGAAGTGGGCTCAATTTGCAGATATGGAGGATGGTTGTCCAACTCGAATGTTTTTGGAAACACATCATATCGATAGCGGTGGTAAAGAAACTCTGGTAATTCAGCATCCTCCAGCTGGGCCATTTCGTCGGCGATAAAAGCCGTAATAACAAAATTACCTGCCGATGCCCTTAAATCAGATGCAACTCGTTGAAGTACATCCGTGTAATTCGCCTGCCTCCCAGTATCTGGCGAGAAACTTCCCAGTGCTGCGAGCGAACGGATTCGCTGCTCCTCCACTCCTGCGCCTGCCCCTAAAAAGTTCTCGAAACTATGGTGTTTTTGATAAGATTTACTCACCCCGCATGCCCTTATACTTTACCCCATGCTCGCGCAACCAAAATTCCAGCATGCCAATCTGCCACGCAAAGTCCATGTCCAGACCGCCCCAGTTATTGATTGGCAATATCTTTTGCCCCATCCATTTTTGTGGAAGTATCCCCTCGTCAATTCTCTCCAAGCAATGTGGTCGCACGATGGAAGTGCCCATGTCCGCAAAATACACATCGCCCTGAGAATCACGGTCGCAAGTGACCGTGTCCAAATCCTCGATCAACTCCAGTGGAACATATGGATCCAAATATCCCTCGTCGTTTAACCGCCGGGCACGAATGGGGCTCCACATGTTGTAAACCGAAACAGTGACTGCCGAATCTGCCTCCGAATCCGCGCGCAGCTTGGCGATGCCTTCCTCGATGAGGCTTGCATTGATAGTAGGCGCATTACACATGAGAAGCACCAGCATCTCCAACTCCTCGCCCTCCCGCTCCAACTCTTCGCGAATCACCTGATATCCGTGCACATAGGCATCTTCACCCAAGGCTTCCTTTGATGCCAATTCCGGTGGACGCTCAATAAGGCGGCAGCCACAACATTCACCAATATCCTTGATGCGTTCCGAATCCGTGGATACATAAACACGTTCCACGCTGGCCGCAGCCTGCGCTGCAAGCATTGGATATTCACAAAGCGGACGCCCCAAGACGTTCAACAAATTCTTGCCCGGAAACCCCGCGCTACCTTCCCGCCCGATCAATAATGCTGATATCATATTTGTGCTTTCTGGTTTAGGTGATATATTTTCCTTCCAATAAGATCCCTCGATTCTGCTAAAACCCGATTCCCGTGCATATGAATGACATCCATAGAGTCAAATTACTTTGAGCCTGAATAACAAATAGTCAGCCATCATCTTTCAAATTGCGGGAATTCACCGGCAAACCAAGTGTCATATTCACACTCATCCGCTATCTGGTTGAGCTCTTCAATCTCTGAAGCTGTAAATAACAACCCTCCGGCACGTACGCATTGATCTGCGGCATGGGCCTCAACCTGCCCTGGCAACAAACAGTCCTCATTCCCGGTACTTAGAATATCCTTCAGAATGGCTCTGATATTTTTTACCGAATTCCCGAAGCTCTCCGAAAGGGCTTCTGGATGAATCACCTTAAAGAAAAAACAGGGAGAGTGATTAAGATCATCACCTATATCAAATTTCCCACGAGTTGTTGGAAGCCCGCCTCCAATAAATCCAGCAATTAATTCATCAATCAGCCCCAACCCATATCCTTTGTGGTCCCCAAAAGGCAGTAATGCGGATACATCATCATAATTTTCGGTTGGTTGGCCTGTCCGATCTATCGCACAATCTGGCGGAAGTGGTTTTCCTTCCCTTTTAAGCTGCTGCAATTTCCCCATGGATATTGCCGAAGTTGCCCAATCAACCAATATTGGGAAGCCGACAGCTTCACTGGTGGGAAATG
>CAZTTU010000019.1:0-32497 GCA_964616045.1 uncultured Verrucomicrobiota bacterium
CCCGCTGCGGCGCACAGGATTGCGACGGTGGTGGAAATATTAAACGTATTGAGCCCGTCGCCACCGGTGCCGCACACATCAAGCATCTCCCCGGCGCGCGTGGCCTCATCCAGTGGCACGGCCGTGGCCATCTCACGCAATTCCCTTGCAAAGGCTGCCAGTTCCTCCGCGGTTTCCCCCTTCTCCGCCAGCGCAGTGAGAAACTCCGCCTTTATCTCAGGCGTCACGTCTTCGGCGGCCATTTGCGAAACCGCCTCAGTAACTTGCCCGGCATTCAGGTCTGCGTCCGCTCGGAGTTGTTCGGTCAAGGTGTTGAGCATCGGTCAAAGGTTCACGTTTCTTGATGCGCGGTTCAAGCAATTTGCTCCCCAGTCAGGCTCATGCGCGCTACATTGCGTCTGCTGTGGACACGGAAATTCTCCAGACCAACACGCCTGAGTTGTTTGCCGAGGCAATCGCGCGCGCGGCGGCGGCCTTGCGGCGCGGCGAGTTGGTGGCCGTGCCAACGGAAACAGTTTACGGCCTTGCCGCCAACGCGCTGGAGTCGGATAGTGTTGAAAAAATTTTTGCGGCCAAGCAGCGTCCACAGGAAAATCCCATCATCGTGCACGTGGCGAATGAATCCATGGCGCGCGATTGTGTGGCCCAATGGCCCGAAACCGCCTCCGTGCTTGCCAAGGCTTTTTGGCCAGGGCCATTGACGCTGGTGTTGCCGAAGGCGCAAGGCATTCCGGATAATGTTACAGCAGGAGGAGAAACTGTGGGTGTGCGCTGGCCACGGCATCCTTTCATGCAGGAGTTGATTGATACCTGTCAATTCCCACTTGCCATCCCCAGTGCGAATCTATCCAACCACCTCTCACCCACAACTGCCACCCACGTCAAAAGCCAGATGGAGGGTCGCATCCCGCTGATCATCGATGGAGGCGCGGCGAGGGTGGGCATTGAATCCACAGTGGTAGATCTAACGGGCGAGGTGCGAGTGCTACGACCGGGGATGATTTCCGCCGAGGCGATTGCAGCTGCGTTGCCGGAGGCAAAGGTGCCGGGAATGGGCGAGGAGGATGGTCCGCTCAAAAGCCCGGGACAGATGCCGCGCCATTACGCACCCAACGCGCGACTCCTGGTCTTGACTTGGAAGGATGAGGAGGACCTGGAAAACCAGATTGCCTACTCGCGCACACCGCATGACCGGGTTTGTGTGATTGCACACACAAGCATCGTGGGTGGCACGCGCTTTGGGCGGGTCAGTGTGCTGCCCCACGATCCTGAAGCTTACGCGCGCGCATTGTACGGTGAACTGCACCAATGTGATGCGGATGGGGCGGAATTGATTGTCGTCGAGTCGGTGCCAAAAAGAAGTGACTGGGAAGCCATTGCTGATCGATTGCAACGTGCCGGGGTATGAATTTATTGTTGATTTCTCCGCCAAGAGTTGAAGGTGGTAATTCTAGTTTGAGAAGATAGTATGTCCGGCATGAGGCACATTATTTTTTTGTCGGCGGCACTAGTGGCGACGACAATAGTGGGTTGCGGGAAGAAGGATAAAGCAGCGCCAGGAAAATCCCGCCCCAAGGTTTCGCTGTCAACTCTCACTCCGCAATCTCCGGTATCCGTTAAACAGCCCTTCGATCAGAACAACAAAGATCACATTATCATTGAGACAGCGATTCGGAAATCAATACACAAACCAACGGGAGAGCTCACCAAGACGGATATTGAGAAGGTGAGGGTGCTTGATCTCCACGGCAATATGATCAGTGATTTAACCCCCTTGGTGGTTCTGATAAATCTGGAGGAACTTTGGTTAAATAAGAACCAGATTACTAATCTGAAGCCCTTGGTGGACTTGAAAAAGTTGAAGGGGCTTGCCCTCAATAATAACCAGATCAAAGATCTGACACCTTTGTCGAGGCTGGCAGAGTTGGAGTATCTTACCATTCAAAACAACAAGATAACGGACTTGGCGCCCTTAGCAGAGTTAAAGGCTTTAGAGGTGATTGATCTCCGAGGCAACCAAGTCACTGACTTGACGCCCATGGCTGGGATGCATCAGGTAAAGTGGCTTTCTATCGAGGGGAATCAACTCAGTGATGAACAGTTGCAGCACTTGAAAGGATTAGTAGAGTTAGAGTTACTAGGGCTCTCATTTAATCAAATATCCGACTTAGGCCATTTGTCGCAGTTATCGAAGCTGGGTCATTTGCTTCTCTTTGGAAATCCCAATCTCACCCGATCCGAGGTGGACAAGTTGCAAAAGGCGTTACCAAAGTGCACAATCAGGCACAATGTCTTGAAGTGAAGTGATGCCGAGTCCTCTGCTTGCGCATTATCCAGTGAGCGTTTCTTGATGAGCAGCTTGGAGAAACAGAGCTTGCGCCTCTGGATTAATTTTCCGTTACCCTACTTTACCAAAGGAGCTGTCTGTTCAGCTGAGGTAATCCCCGGCGGTAACTCCATGATTTTCATGTTTCGGAAATGAATTTCTGCACCCTCTGATTCCAGGCACAGGTAACCTTTCTTGTACTGCACATGGCTAATCCCATTCACAAATTTTCCATTCACCGATAACTTCACCACCCCATCCACGCACACCACGTCATACACATTCCACTCTCCTTTGCCCTTGCACCGGTTCTCCAGTGACTTGCTGCGTCTACCCCGCGGGTTATCGGGTACGGCCTTGAGCCCGCCTGCGCCAAATAATTCCCCATGTACGTAGGCAATAGGCGGAACCTTGCCCTTGCGCGTGTGCAGCTTCACCCAGTCCAGCTCCAGCATCTGGATCTCCAGTCCCTTGGGGAGCCGATTGCCGAAGGGCAAGGCATCGCTCCAGGCAAAAATGCCAGAGTTGCCCCCGGGCTCCATGTGCCGCCATTCCACGTGAAGGAGAAAATTTTCATACTGCTTTTCACTGCGCATCACCCCAATGGGTTTGCCTTTGCAGATGAGTACCCCGTCTTTGACCGACCAGGTGTCGGGTGAAGTGTTGACATCGATCCAGCCACTCAGGTCCTTGCCATTAAAGAGATCGACCCACTTGGGGATGTCTGCAGCCTGACTCTGGTGAAAAAAGAAAACGAATGAGGAACAAAGAAGCAAGGTTTTGGTGCGAATGCAAGAGATCATGAAGGGAGCTTAATCAGTTAAATGATCTTGGCAAGAATGTTGCCTTTAGAGTTTGTCCTGATCGACAGAAATAAAGTTTTTTTGTAATTGTTCTGTCAGTTCGAATGTTCAATGCATCCCTTAAATTTTTCATGATAGCAGGCATGCCACTTGATGCATTGGGAAATTGGATTTGTTTTGGGGCTTTCCTTCTGTTGGCGGTGGGTGTGGGTCTGCAATTATTTTTTGAGTGGGTACGCACCAAGATTTTTGGACCAAGAAAAACCCTCAATGATATCAGGGGTGCGGTTAAACTTCAGGAGATTTCTGAAGTCACTGAAGGGCTTTGCCGGGTTAAAGGAAAGGTGAAAAGCGGTGATGGGAACATGGTGAGTCCTTTGGGAAGGAAGCCCTGTGTTTATTACCAATTGGAGGTGTCCAAGGGGCTTCTAGGTAAGGTTTATGATTATGAAAATCGCACTTATTCGTGGCAAACGCAGTGGAGTAGAGACGCTCTGATGTCCGATACCCAGCATCAATCCTTCTTGATCATGGACTCGTCAGGGCAAATTGAAATTGACCTTGGTTCAGTCGGGAACATTGGCAAGTCATCTTTTCACAGGACCCAAACGAGGAATTTTAGGGAATTTTATTCCAAAGTAACGGAGGGATCGGAAGCTTGGCCGAGACTTAAGTCACTTTATAAAAAGCATACAGGAACTTTAGTGCGTGCAGGGGGTTGGTTTGAGAAATTGATAGTGAAAAAAGTCGTCCGGCGGATGGATAAAATTGAATCACAAATCAATGAGGTGGATTATCCGGATGAACACAAGGATACATTCCGATGCCATGAGAGAACACTGGAGCCGGGCGATTTGATCGAAGTTTTCGGTTATGCCAAGCGCAAAAAAGGCAAACTGGTGCTAAGGAGAGGTAAATGGCCGCTCATTGTCAAGCGGCTCACGGAGCCCCGGCCAATTGAACAACCCCGGCCAACAAAGAAATCGGATGGAGACTGCCCCAAGTGTGAAGATGGATATATCAGGACGTGGGCAGATCAGCAACGTTGCTGGAAGTGTGGGCATGTTGTTGAAGGGAAAGTAGAGCCGAAAGTAAAAGAGAAGATCTCGAAGGTGAAAGATCCTGAAGCGTTGACCAAGCGGAGGCTTTCAAGAGCCCTTAAAATTCCTTTTATAAGAAACCTTCTAATCTTTGATCTATTATATACTCTTTGGCCGTGCATCAGTTTGTTTCTGGGAGGAGTGATGGCTTCGGTCAAAATTATCATCATCATCTGCTTGGTTTTGTTGGTGGGTTGTGTGGCGGGCTTATATCACTTTTTTGGCCCTGAAGATTCCAATGGTCCCGGCAAGGAACCGGTGAGCCTTCCCATTAAAGAGCAACGAAGTTTGGGAGGTGAAGATGCCAACGCTACGCCTGGCTGGCTTCCAGGTCAGGGAGATTGATTGGGTTTAGTTTTCGTACGATCTTTATCCTTCTTGTTTTTATTCCACCAACTCCAACCGCCCCATAGGAGTACCGGCACTGCTGCACTCAGAGCCAGAGCCAATAGCTTATTGTCCTGGGCGGTCTCAGTCGAACCCAGCCATGCGTAGGTGAAACTCATGGGAAGTGTGCCACAGCCCAGTGCGGCAAAATACTGGCGTGGAGGCATGCGCATCAGCCCGGCGTAACAACTCAAGAGTTCAGGGAGCAGGATTGTCCAGCGCGACAAGGCAATCACCCAGCCGCCACTGCGCCGGAAAAATTGTTTACCCAGATTCATTCCTTTTTCGCCCACCAGAAATTTTGCCGCCCGCTCGTTGAGAATCCGGCATGACAGGTAACCGGTTGTGCCCGCAGCAAAGGTGCCCAGAGTGCCAATGAGCCCCCCCAGCCACGGGCCATAGGCCATGCCGAGAGTAGCCAATACGGCCGTAGCGGGGATGGGCAGAAAGACATCCAGCGTGAGCAGGCCCACAATGAAGAGCCAATCCCACCTTCCCGGTTGAGTGGAGGGATCCCCGGTGAGTAGTTCATCGAAATAGCCGTCCCATGCAAAGAAAGCCACCAACATCAAGGCGGTGGCAATAAGGCCGGTAATGAGGACGCGGAGCACGGGTTGGTTGTGCCGTGAATAGGCCGAAAAATCAAACCTCGTGAATATCCCGTGGCGCTTTGGGGATGACGTTCGTTTGACGTGCCGGTCGGGTGCGGCCAAGCTCATAACGCGCATGGTACAGTATCTGGATTTGCTTCAGCGCGTGCTGGAGGAGGGCAAACCGAAGGACGATCGCACGGGCACGGGCACCTACTCGATCTTCGGTGCGCAGGCGCGGTTTGATTTGCGGGAGAGCTTCCCGCTGCTCACCACCAAGAAACTGCATCGCAAGAGCATCATCCACGAACTGCTGTGGTTCCTGAAAGGGGATACAAATATCGACTACCTCAATGACAATGGCGTTCGAATTTGGGATGAGTGGGCCGATGAAAAGGGTGATCTCGGCCGCGTGTACGGTGCCCAGTGGTGTGATTGGCGTACGCCCGATGGTCGGTCGATCAACCAGATCGATGAGGTGATCGGGCAAATCAAGACCAACCCGGACAGTCGCCGCCTGATCGTGAGCGCGTGGAATGTTGGTGAGCTGGAGCAGATGGCACTCGCCCCATGCCACGCGTTTTTTCAATTTTACGTGCGCGATGGCGAATTAAGCTGCCAGCTTTATCAGCGTAGCGCGGATCTCTTCCTCGGTGTGCCGTTTAATATCGCGAGTTACGCGGTCCTCACCCTGATGGTGGCGCAAGTCACAGGGCTCAAGCCCGGTGAGTTTGTGCATACCTTTGGCGATTTGCACCTCTACTCCAATCATCTGGAACAGGCGCGTGAGCAACTCACCCGTGAGCCGCGCGAATTGCCGATTATGAAATTGAACCCGGAGGTGAAGAACATCAACGATTTTGTTTACGAGAATTTCACGCTGGAAAATTACGATCCCCATCCGCACATCAAGGCGCCCGTGGCAGTATGAACGCCTTCAAGGCTATTGCGGCGATGTCCGAGAACCGGGTGATCGGTCGGGGCAAGGAGATTCCGTGGCATATTCCCGAAGATTTCAAATGGTTCAAGGAAACCACCATGGGGCACGTGCTGGTGATGGGCAGGCGCACGTTTGAATCGATCGGCAAAGCCTTACCGGGTCGCGAAACAATGGTGCTCACTCGCGGTGAGTTTAGCCATCCGGATGTGACCGTGATTCACTCGGTTGATGAAGTGACCCCAAAGCTTGAAGGCCGCACAGCCTTTATTGCCGGTGGCGCACAGGTTTACGAACAGGCATTGCCACATTGTTCTGACCTGTTTCTCACCCTTGTGAAGCGCGAGGTGGAGGGTGATGTGTTCTTCCCGGAATATGAAAATTGGTTTAAGTTGGTCACGGTGCTTCGTGAGGAGGAGGAGTTTAGTATCTCACATTACCGTAGTCGGGATTAAATGGGTTAAGGTTATCTGGTGGCTGATGATGATGACATGATTAGATCTTCCGGCGCGATGGCCGGGGCCACGCTCACCAGTCGCGTGTTGGGCATGGTGCGTGAGATTTGTTACGCGCGCTTCATGGGTGACGGGCTTGTGGCAGGAGCCTTCGTGTTGGCCTTTATGATTCCCAATCTCTTTCGCCGACTGCTTGGCGAGGGGGCGCTGAGTGCGGCGTTCATTCCTGTTTTTAAGGAACAGGAAAAAACCAAGGGCGAAAAAGTGATGTGGGAAACAGCCAATGCCCTCGTCAGCGGTCTTATCGTGGTGTTGGCAGGTGTGGTAGGCGTGGGGTTGCTGGTGATTTTTCTTGCGCTGGAATGGGGCGGGTTCGGGACCAAAACCACCCTGATTCTCAAGTTATTGGGCTGGATGTTCCCATATATGCTGCTCATTTGCCTGACATCAGTGGTGATGGGCATGCTGAACGCGCGCAGGCATTTCTTTTTGCCGGCCTTGGGTGCGGTGATCTTGAATGTGATAATGATCGGGACGGTATTGGTTGTGGGGCCTGCGATTCATGGGGCAAAGAAGTGGTGGTCTGGCGAAAAGGCGGATCTTGAGCAAACCATTTTTGTTTTGGCTATTGCAGTGCTCTTGGCCGGATTGGCGCAGTTACTCTACCAGTTGCCAACACTTTGGCGTGAGGGCTTTCGGCCGAAATGGATCAGCCCATTGCAGAACGATTCCATGCGCATGATCCTGCAACGAGTGGGGCCGGGGGTGATAGGAGCCGCGGCGTTTCAAATCAATGTGTTGGCTACCTATTGCATCGGGTTTTTCGTGGGTAAACATGTCGTGGCGTCCTATGGTTATGCGGTGCGTCTGCTGGAACTACCGCAGGGGCTCTTCAGCGTTTCTCTGGCCACCTTTTTGTTACCGGCCTTGACAGGCTACGCGGCGGAGAAAAAATATGGCGAATTCCGTGCCGACATTGACCAAGCCGCGAAGCACCTTCTCTTTGTCAATTTACCGGCAGCGGCATTGCTCTTTATCATGGCCGAGCCCATCGTTCAGCTGCTCTTTGAGTATGGTGCCTTTGGTAAGGATGCGACTGGTCGTGCGGCGTGGGCATTACGATGTTTGGCCCCGGCTTTGCCAGGCTATTCACTAGTTCTAATATTGGTTAGGGCTTTCTACGCGCTAGGTGATGTGAAAACTCCGGTCAAAATCAGCATCGCTTGCCTAGGATTGAACCTTGTACTCTCGCTGGCGTTGGTTTTTCAGTTTGAACCCGATCTTCGGCAAGGTGCGTTTGGAATTGCAAACACCATCAGTTCCACGTTGAATGCTGCTCTTCTGTGGAGTGCGTTGCGACGGCGCAAAGAACTGGCACCTGTTGCCCTGCCAGGGTTGCGCCGTCAATTGCCAATGATGGTTGGATTTGCGGGCATGGCGGGATTAGCAGCATGGGGCATCAGCCGTG
Source organism: uncultured Verrucomicrobiota bacterium (assembly GCA_964616045.1). Lineage (GTDB taxonomy): Bacteria > Verrucomicrobiota > Verrucomicrobiia > Limisphaerales > UBA1100 > UBA1100. The sequence continues at coordinate 8,067 of CAZTTU010000019.1, forward strand.
GTTTTGACAATGAAGCGGAGACGTTACAGGCGCGGTTGATTTTGGTTTTTGCACCGTTGCTTGGCGCAGGATCGGTGTACTGGGCGATGAGCGGTTTGGCGGGCGTGGATTCAGCAAAGGCGATTATTGAAATTTTATATCGACCTCGTCGCAAATAGCTGTTTTTCAACAGTTAAAGGATTGCGAAATTGCCCTTACAGGTTACATTGTCCCAGCGGATTGGCGAGGCATATGACCTCTTATCGATGCTTGGTTGACCTCGCCTGTATCTATGATGAAACCATTTTTGGCTATCGATTGCGGTGCAGCGAACCTGAAGGTGGCATTGTTTGAGTCACTGCCGAATGGGACGCTCGTGCTGGCGCAGTACGAGGTGGCATCACTTGGCCAGCGCGGCATGGAGGAGGTCGAGCGCACGGAATTATTGAAAGAAGTGCTGAAGGATGTGCTCGATCGCAATGAGATTCGCGCGAAGGGTTTAAGCGCGAATGTCTGCACGCCAAGTTTCCAGAGCTTTACTAAGTTTTTGAGCACGCCGGCGGTGGATGGATCAAAGGTGGGGCAGATTATTCAATACGAGGCGCAGCAAAACGTACCGTTTCCGCTGGATGAGGTGGAATGGGGTTACCAAATCATGGGCACGATGGAAGACGGCGATTTGGATGTGATGCTCATGGCGCTGAAACTGGACGTGATCGACAGCTTGTCCACGGTGTGTACTGACCTTGGCTTGAAGTTGTCGATTGTGGATGGTGCACCGGCCGCCCTGCGCAATGCGTTTATGCATAACTATGGCGAGCTGGAAGGATGCTCGATGCTGGTGGACATTGGAGCAAAAACCACAAACGTGATTTTTGTGGAGGGTGGCAACTTTTTTGTTCGCAGCATCAACTTCGGAGCCAACTCCATTACGCAGGAGTTCGCCCGCGAATCCAATATGGATTGGCAGCAGGCAGAGGAATACAAGCAACAGTATGGGTACGTGCACATGACGAACACCGAGGAGCCGGCTGATCCGTATCAGGCTATCGTCGTGCGCACGGCCCGGCAGGTGATGACGCGTTTGCACCAGCAGATTGACCAGACGAAACAGTATCATGTTGTCCAACGTAAAGGGCAACAACCTGTGCGACTGTTCCTTGCGGGCAAAGGTGCTACAATGTTTTATACGGCGGAATTTTTCATGGAGAAATTCAATCTGCCGGTAGAGTTCTTCAATCCATTCCGTAATATTGAGTTGGGACCGGCGGTGGATCGCGAAGCTTTGGCTGGTGAAGCCCATTGCATAGGCGAATTGGCCGGGCTCGGTCTGCGAACAACCTCTGTGGGATTGACGGAATTCAACCTCATGCCCAAGCGTGAAAAGATCAGCCGCCAAATAGAGAGACGCAGTCCTTACGTCATAGCCATGTTGTTTTGCTTGGGGTTGGTATGCTTTGTGTACGGGTTCAAGCATAAAAGTATTGCGAAAAAACAGGATGAAGCGACTAAGGATATAAAAGCCAAGTTGAATAAATATTCCGGAACGGCCGGTAATATGGCGAGTGCTGGGAAAAATCTAGCAGCCAGCAAGCAGGATACCGAGAAAGTGGAGAGCCTGTTGCACATCCGTTTTATTTGGCTTGATATTACGAAATCCATCCAAACCGTGTTTGAGGATGTTGTGCCAGAGATATACATCCTGAGTGGTCCTGACCAGTTAGCGTTGATGACTAACGCTTTGAATGAAGTGCAAACGGAATTCCAGCCGCGTAGTATCACCAATGCCACCACCGCAATATGGATCGAATCAATGACCACGACACCTCCTTCAAAAAAAACCGGCGCCATGGGAGGCGGGGGTGCAGGGGGCATGGGGGGATCTCCAGGGGGCATGGGGGGATATCCCGCTCAAGGATCCGGAGGAGGGTCGCCTGCAGGATTGGGTGGGGAAGGTCTCAGTTCTGGTCCTAGTTCCGATCCCAGTTCTGCCTCCGGGGAGGCTGCTGAGTTACCGGATATTGATAAGATTTACCTGAAGCTCAAGGCCAAAAATATTCTGCCGCGAGAGCGCGAGAATTTGAATATGCAATTTGCGTTGCTCGTGGCACAACGTTTCCGTGTCAGTCCGATGTTCGAGGACTCAGAGGAGGAAGAAGGTACTGTGGTGATGGGGAGTGTTCCAACGGGTAAGTCCACGGACCGATGGTTTGAGTTCACATTGCAATTGAAACTGGCGCATCCTATTAAGATGCAGGACTTGGGGGAGGAATAGTGAATAAGCAACTGGTTGTTTTTTATATTAAACGCCACGCGTTTGCTCTCGTGGGGTTGGTTCTGGCGATTGGCTTTGGGGTCTTCGGATATATGAAAATGGGTGAATGGAAGGGCACCATTGACACGGCGGAGAAGTCATATAAGGACCAATTGGATTCGCGTAACAACTTGGAAAAAGGGCAGACAATGGGTGGCAGTCAGAAAGTTAAAGTGTCAGAGGCGAATGTAGATGCGGCCAACAAGGAGGCTGAAATTCATCAGGAATTTATTAAAAAAGCGGCAGAGGTCATTCAGCAAATCAAAGTTGACCCCATGCGCAGTCCGCAGTTTAAGACATATATGGACAGTGTGATAGTTGAGTTGAATCAACGCGCGGTCGAATCATTTGTGGAGGTTCAGCGGGATCCCACCAACACATCCGACCGGATTCGCTATAATTTTACCTTTATGAATCTAAGGCCGGTCCCTCAATTGGCTAGGGATCAAATCCCGGAATTACAAATGCAACTAAGGGACATCAGAACTATTGCCGGTGTTCTCTTTCGAAGTCGGGTGCATTCCATAGAATCCTTGCAGCGCACGCGTGTGACCTCCGAAGATAAGAGCGCTGGGCTCTCAAGGGATTTCCTTGATACTCGCAAGAGGTACACCAACAATGTCACAGTGGTGAGGCCCTACAAGGTTCGCTTCCGGTGCTTGAGTGGGGGAATTGCCAGAGCACTCAACGGCTTTGCATCTGAAAGGGACTTTGTTGTGATTCGAAAAGTGGAAGTCACCCAGCTTGGAGCCGAGGCCCCGAATGCAGGTGGTGGCGCAGGAGGCATGCCGGGAATGGGGGGTATACCGGGAATGGGGGGTATACCGGGAATGGGAGGCTCTCCCGGATCGGAAGGCGGTGAACCAGGCGGAGAACCAGGCGGTCTACCGGGTGGCGGAATCGGAGGAGCTCCCATGGTCAAACCAAAAAAATCTCTCACGCCTTTGCAAATGGCATGGTTGGTAAAGCAGGGATTTGCGACTTCAAAAGCCAATAATGTGATCAGTGAGTCAACGTTAGAAGTAGACTTGGATTTGGATGTGATCCGGAAAAAGCCCAAGGAATTTGATCCGAATGAAAATACGGAACCAGTGCCCCCTACACCTCAGCCTGAGCCACCTCCTGTTACCACCGCCAACCCGTCGGCAAGCACCAATGCTGTTTCTAGTAATCCGTCAACCAATACGCCACCGGCTCCGTAGCATTCTGGAATTTCCATGGAGAAACTCCAACCCATCCTCAAAAAACTGCAACCCGTCCTAGATCACTTGGAAAAAGTGATTCTCGGCGCAGTGCTCATCTGGGTCGCTTTCACCTCCATAATGCAATTATTGGATGCACGCAAAATCGTTGGAGATTTGTCGAAGGATCAGGATGAAGAGGTTAGACTTAAGGGTAGCGACTATAAGACAGATGCCAACCTTAAGATCAAACTGCATGACCTTATTGCGCAAGCCAGCGGCAGCCCGGAGGAACTGATTCTGCAGGGATCCAACCATATGGTATTCAACCCGAAGAAGTGGAAGGAAATTATCTCTACTCAAGCCGGAGGCTCCCAAGTCACCAATTTAGTGTCGGATTCTGTGACGAACAAGCTGGGTGTTTCCGCTCTGCAGGTCATAAAGATCGAGCCTCTTCGACTGGTCGTGACACCCGAGGCGTTGCTTTCCGCTGATAGGACCAAAGTGCGGTATCGATTTCACCAGATTGATCAGTACCCCATGCAGGTTAATTCTCAAGCCGGGTTGCTTTCCACGTTCATTGCCCATCTACCTATGGCAAAACCGGAATCTAAGATCTTCACGTTAAGCTCGGCGATGCCGGCGGAGTTGCATTCCTTTACCAAAAGATTTCCCAAGGCTGCTCTGCAAAAATTTCACCCGGACTGGATTGTAAAGATCCATTTTAGAGGTGCCACCCCGCCAGTGTCGCCGGGAAACGTGGACAGTGTTTTCTTTAATCTGGATATTATTTATACAAACCCGGGTTTGGATGGAAATCCAGTTACCGGTAATACCGTCACCAACCAAAACCCGCGTGTTCGATCGAAGTCACCCATCGCCATCACCCGTGCGTATCAGGCGGATTTCCTGTACCAAACCAAATATCAGGCTCGCATGACGTACAGGGGGTTTCGCGTGGGTCGGCACATCATGATGGATGGTGAGGCCCTTGTTATCAAGAGGATCACCCCGAATGAGGTATGGCTTTATTCGGACCTGGAATTCGGCGGCAATGGCAAGCTTTACATAAAGAAACTGGTCAATCCAACTGCCTTACCCGCCGCCGGTGGAGGTGGAGGCAGGGGAGCGGTCGCTCAGCCGACACCAGTACCCTAGCACCAACTCTTGGCTTGGTGGGTTGTGATATTATTTTGTTCTTGTGAAAAAAAAAACGTCGGCTACAGTTCCCGTAGGCTTGGAGGCCGGAGTGGGGTGACTCAGTCGCTGGGGGGCGAGTGGGGAAACGCCGTTTTATAGGGGGGGGCTTATGAACAGGGGTGGTATTTCAATTATTGGCACGCTGTGGCTTGCAGTCAGTGCACAACTCGTTTTTACTCAGGAGCCGCCGCGTGACCTGAGGCCGGATGAAATCAAGCGCATCATGGAGCAGGAGCGCATTCGCCGGGCACAGGAGCTTCAGACCGACCCGGGCATTGGTATCAGCATCCAGATGGCACAGGAAATTCACAGTGCCATCACCGCTATTAATATAAAGGCTGAGGAACTACGGTTGGTGATCCGCGTGGAACTGCAACGCGCGCAAAAGGCGGAATCGCTCGCGCTGGCAGCCGGGCATTATGAAACCTGCCTGATGCATAGTTTTGCCTTTCGTCGTTTTGGGGAAGGGCAATTGGCCGGCAAACTGGAGGATGTGAATCACCCCAAGCGTGTGGCAGCCCTGACGCAATTGGATGACCTATTAGTCCAAGTCTATTCGGGCTACGTGAAGAACAGGGTTTCTTTGGCCGAAGCACACCAGCTAAGCCGAGAATACGATAAGGCCAAGCGAATTATAGATTTTGCTCTTCAAATTCTTCCCGATAACCTTGATTTACAGGCCTTTGCTCGAGCCAACGAACGTGCGGAGGCTGAGTGGATTCGCAAGGCTCCCGGTGGTGATATAGTGGTCAGAGAAAAGGAATTGAAGGTCCGCGACCAGCAGATTCGTGTATTGCTTCGTGATGGCAAATATCTCTATGAACTACGTGATTTCGATGAGGCGGAAGACAAGTTCAAGCGTGTGTTGGACTTTGATCCCGTAAATGATGTGGCTAATAATTACTTACGCCTTATCAACAAAATTCGCGGTGATAACGCCATAATTAAGCGTGATCGAAATTTTCGGGCAATGGTTCAGGAAGTCAACGATGCATGGGATCCACCGAGCCACCAGAAAAGATTGCCTGTGCCCAACCCGGAATGGCAGCGCCGTACCATGAAGGGCCCAGCTGGCAATGCCGTGGGAGGTGTTGGGGGTAACAACAATATTTTCCAGAAACTTGCGTCCATCCGCATCCCGCGCATGGAAGCGCTGGATGGGTTTACGCTGATTGAGGCTGTGAATCTCGTGGCACTGGCTGCCAAGGAAAATGATACCACCACCGAGCTGGAATCTGAGAAGGGTGTGAACATGATCATCAGCACGCGATTGCCGGCTAAACAGGTGAATGTATCTGTCTTTGGTGGAAACAATTTCGGGCCTGCCTTTGCCCCGCGTGTAAACCCAAAAAACGGCCTTCCGGAAATAAACCGCATTGCCAATGGAGCTAATCCGGAAGGCAGTAGGAGTATGTCCTCTGACTTTGGCACTGGCAGTGGTCGTGGTCGTAATGTCGGTCAATCGGGTGTGGCTGGAGTTGGCAAGGCAGCTGCCGTGCCAGCGGCGGATCCTCGCCATTTCGATCCGAATCGGGTCACGGTGCGGGGACTGACTGCGCCGTTAACCAACTTAACGCTTGGTCAACTGATCCACGCGATTACTGAGGCATGTGATGAGCCGATCAACTTCGAGGTGAAGAATGGACTGCTGGTGTTCAAGTACCGCCGAGATGATCTCGATTATCAAACGCGCACTTACACCATTAAACCCAATATGTTTTGGCAAAACCTGGCTTCTGGACCGGATACCGATCATGAGCTTTTGTCCAATCTCTCTACCTTCAACAAGAAAACGGGTGATTCCAACAAAACCCGGTGGGCAGAGCAAGGTAGCGCCAGTGGTGGAGGTGGAGGTGGGGGAGTGATCAACAACACTGCTCTGGGGCAGCAAATTCAGCAGTATTTTCAAGGACTGGGCATTACGGCACCGCAAGTATTTATCAACCCCGCCAATGGTCAACTGTTGGTGCGGGCGCCCTTGGCGGATTTAGATTTAATTGATCAGGCGATCCAGATACTCAACTCCTCACCTGAACAACTTTACATTGAGGCCAAGTTTGCAGAAATTGAGTTCAACGATGGTGAATCATTGGGTTTTGACTGGTACCTTGGCAATTCAACATTAGGTGGTGACAAAATTGTCCACGGCGCTGGTCCCCATCCGACCTTTATCGGCAAACCGACGCCGAATAACCCCAGCGGATTCTTTCCGTATCCGGGAACACTGATGGGCAACACATTTCAGCCCAGTCAATACAGCATCATGCCAAGCCCCAACGAAGGTCGTTTGACTTCAGGGTTTAAGGGATACGGCAATCCTCTTTGGTCGTTTACCGGGATCATGACTGATCCGCAATTCCGCATGGTCATCAACGCCATCAGCCAGCAAGAAGGGGCTGAATTACTTTCTGCGCCTCGGATTTTGGCCATTAGCGGGCAGCGGGCAGATATCCAACTGCAGGATCAGCGCAACATCGTCACTGGTGTGCAGCCCACTTTCACACCAGGGGCAGGAGGAGGTGGTTTTGGTGGTTTAGGTGGAGCGGGAGGAGGTACCGTGGCACCTCAGACAACTCAAATGTCTTTTGGGCCTACCCTCTCTGTGGTGCCTTACGTGAACTCTGACGGATATACCATTGAGATGTCGGTATCACCATCTATCATAGAATTTTTGGGTTATGAAGAATCCACTTTCGAAGCCTCGGTGTTTGCCGCCGGCGGCAATGTAGTGCGTACAGCGGTACCAATGCCGCGTATTCGGAGGCGCGCGCTTTTTGTCAACTGTGTGGTATGGGATCAAACCGTGCTCGCGGTGGGTGGACTGCTCGCGGAAACCGTGCAAACCACTCGTGACAAGGTGCCTTATTTTGGGGATTTACCCTTTGTGGGCCGTCTGTTTCGGGGCAGAGGTCGTAATTCCAAAAAGAAGAATATGGTTATTTACGTGAAGCCCACCATCATTGATCCGGCGGGCAACAAGAAAAACAATCCGGCCCAAATGCCCTTCGCCCGGACTCAAGCGCCTGATTCCATTGGTTTTGTGCCACCGCAAGACCCGGCGGCGATTGGGGGAGGTGTCGGTGGGCCCATCAACAAGATTCAAGGTGGGCGCATCCTCGCGGAGCCACGGCGATAACGCGTGAGCGGACCCAATTCAGAGCGGTTGCTCATCGTCGATGGGCATCACTACGCCTATCGGTCTTTTTATGCGATACGGTCCATGAATGCTCCTGACGGCTTTCCCACCAACGCCATCTTCGGTTTCATCAAGACCCTCAAACGCATGCGGGAACGTGTGCAGCCTACTCACATCGCTGTTATTTGGGATGGCGGCTTGGATGAGGAACGTACCGAGGCACTAGAGGAGTACAAGGCCGAGCGTGACCCCATGCCGGATGATATGGAGGTTCAGCTTGATGCAATTGTCGAATGGCTCGAGGCGGCGGGAATCTACACCTGGTGCGAGGACGGGGTGGAGGCGGATGATGTGATTGCCACACTCGCTTGGCAGGCCGAAGCCGCCGGTCAAGCCGTAGTGGTGGCCAGTGCGGACAAGGATTTCTTTCAACTCATAAACCTCAACATTCGACTGCTCAATCCCAATGACAAAAGCGACACGTTGTGGGAGGCACAACAGGTCATTGGCAAAACCGGTGTACAACCCCCGCAGATTGTGGATTGGCTGAGCTTGGTGGGCGATGCTGTGGATGGCATTCCTGGAGTGCCTGGCGTGGGCCCCAAGACGGCTGCAAAATTATTAAACGAATACAAGACAATAGATAATATATATAATAACCTGGATGCCATTGGATCGGACAAACTGCGGATCAAAGTTGCCAAGGCAGAGATGGATGTAAGACGAAATCAGGGACTGGTTCGGTTGAAGAAAATATCTCAGTGGGATGTGTCACTTGCTGAATTGATCCCAGGCGATTTAGATTACAAAACTCTGAACAAGCAGTACACCCGTTGGAATTTCAGGACGTTCTTAAAGGAGTTGGACTTGGACCGACAAGGGGAACTGCTTTGAACCCAACCCATTGGGGTAGCGAGGAAAATCTCCCCCAATATTTTCCGCAGGCAGGATGAAAGTTGTTGACAGGCGGGGAGTAAATAGCTAGCTTTTTCCCAGAGGAGAGTGGGTATCCGAGCTACCGTGGATGGGAGTTTTGGATGTGGATTAATCCCCGCTGTAAATTCGGGCAAAAACCAAGGAGAATGAGATGAAAAGGGTCTCGGTGCTGGCATCTTGTGCCGTATTGTGTGTGGTTTCAATTTCCCAAGGTGCTTTGGCACCGGACACTGGTGAATATCCGTTGCTGGGTGATATTGACGGTCATCAACAAAACCCGTGTATTGCCGTGGGTGTCACGGGTGGATTTGTGGTCTGGCAAAATGCAACGGATAGCAGCAAGGGCGAACGCATTCTTGCACAGCGCCTCGGCGCTGATTTTAGAGGAGTGGGTTCGCCTGTTGTGGTCAGCCAGAACATGGCCGGGTCCAATGACATCAACCCGCGTGTTTCGATGCTCCCCGAGGGTGGGGCCGTGGTCACGTGGGAGTCAGGTCCCCGCGCCTCGACGGATGTATATGTGCGCTTCCTGGACATGCATGGAAATCTTCTTGGCGGTGCCCAGCGGGTGAATACACATGCCTCCGGTATTCAGAGCGATGCTGATGTTGCCACATTGGCCAGTGGCCAGACTCTTGTGGTATGGACGAGTCTGGGACAGGATGGTGATGGAGAGGGGATTTATGGCCAGCGCTTTACCTCTCAGGGGGTACGTGATGGTGCGGAATTTTTGATCAACCAAACGACAGCCCGCAATCAATCCAAGTCGAGTGCTGCGGCTCTGAACGGTGACAAATTTGTGGTTGGTTGGATCAGCGAATCATCGAATGGCCGCAATAGTTCCGGTGCACCGAATCTGCGCGCTAATGTTATGGCGCGTCACTATAATTCTATAGGTGTTGCTCTTGGCAATGAATACCGCCTGAACGACGGTGACATCGTGAGCTCCGAGGTTCAGATTGCGTCTGCAACGGAAGGCTTTGTTGCAGCCTGGGTGCAGCAGGATGAGGCGAACATGAATAATCTCTCAGACGTGTTCGTAAAGTCCTTTGATGCTAACGGTCTGCCTACCGGCCAATCGGCTCTTCATAACACTTACCTAAAGGGCAGGCAGGAAGACCCTAGTATTGCCGTTATAGGTGGGGATGCTTTCGTGGCTTGGACCAGTTATGGTCAGGATGCCGGTGGTGCTGGCATTCAGGGTCGACTGATCTCCGGTGGAACAGAATTTGCCATCAATTCGCAGGGCAATTTGCACCAGAAAGGCCCTGCCATTGCACCCTACGGCGAAAATAAATATCTGGCTGTCTGGGTAAATACCATTGCCGCCGATCATTCCATCATTTCAGCTAAACGTTATTCGTTAAGAAACGGAGCCACGGTGGAAGGGGTGGTGGATGTGACTGCAGGTGTGGTGCAGGTGGTGGCTGCGGATTTTGGGCCTCGCAAGACAAATCCGCAAGCTGCCTCAGCGCAGGTAGTTGCCACGACAGGGCAACAGCCGGTGGCTACCTTGAACATAAATCCTGCTCCGCCGCAGGTGTCTTCTGTGGCGCCGGCAGTGGCCGCGGTACGGCAACAACAACAAACCGGATCTGCTCCGCAGGTGATAACCACGCCTTCCCCGTCTCCTGCGCCAGTGATCACAACCACTCAACCCTCACAGCGTGTGTCACAGGCAGCTGCAACCGCAATGAATAGCATGGCACAATTGCGGACTAGTCCGAACACCTACACCCGCATGAATACGCGCCAGCCACAATTGAGAAGTTCAACCATGGCGGCTCGAAGTTCGTTGCAGCAACAAGCTCGTTCAAGGATGAACGGCACAGCGGTTAATAGGCCGGCTTATCAATCGCAAAATTCAGCATTTAATCGTGCCCAACCATCCGCCAATTCGCTGATGTCGCCAACACGCACAGCTTTCCTGCGCCAACCGCTGCAGGCTTCGGCAATGAATCGTGGTTCCTACTCGCGCATGACTACACGTGGTATACAGCGCCCGATCTCTTCGGCCACCGCAACCACTGGTTCCGGGGCTCGTTCCGTCCGGTTGACACCAAACACAGGCAGTCAAGCCGGGCAAACTGCAGGCTATCAACGTATGAATACACGCCAATCATCAACTGCGGCGGCTCGATTTGGATCACGAATGAATCGTGCTCAGGCCAGTGCGGCCGATGCCCGTAATTCTGGAATGCGCCCAGTCCCTGCGTCAGTAACCCAAAATGGCAGGGGTACACAATTACAATGGCTCTCCCAAAACGGTGCTCGCTATCAAGTGCAATCCTCGAATGACCGGACCTCCTGGCAGAATGTCGGGACTCCACGATCCGGTCGTGCTGGATCGGACTCTATGCCGGTCCAACCAGGTGGGCCGAGGTATTACCGTGTGGTTCGCAGCAATTAATTCCCAAGACAAAAAAGGGTGGGATAAAATGAAAATGATTAAAATGCTGATCGCCAGTGTTCTACTGTTGGCGTCAACATCCGACACATTTGGATTTGTGATGATCGGCTTGCCGGATGGAAATTCTACGGCTGGTAATGGTGTGGATTTTAACATTACGGATGACTTGGGTGGTCCGAAGGAATTGAAAACATTTTTCCGGTGGAACATGCCCTATCTGACCTATTCTTTTGACCTGAGTTTCGTGCAGTATTTTGGGATCGAGGGGATGGAAGCAGTCAATGATGCCTTTCGAGTGATAAATGATTTCTTTATCCCGGAGGATGGGAGTTATTCCGGGGTCAGCACAATGGACTTTGCGCGGGATGGATTCCTGAGCAACTACAACACAGCGTGGGTAAACACCACGGCACAGAACCAACAGATTATTGACCTAAAAAGCATAGTGTTGGGGATGGTGGTAAACCATATCGGAGTGGGTAATCCGCACAGGTACGCTTTCACGATCAAGGGGATTACTCAGAACACGACAGGCACACAGTGGAATTTTAATGTTAGGCTAAAGAATTATGATCCTATCACATGGCAACCCACTGATAAGATCAATGGAGTGACTTACAGTTATCGCTTGATTCACGATGGGAATGCGACGGCGGGTGGTACCCTAACAGCGCCAGGTTTTGCGGACATGGAGGAATTCACCACTGACACCAGTGGCAATGCCTGGACGGCAGTATCGGGTATTGTCGATGCCTTCTATGGTAACACGGCGATTTATTGGACCGATTCGCCCACGCTTTTCAATTTTGGTGTGTACTACGATGGGGTCAACGCCATGGGGGGGCAATACAAGCCACGTCATGCTCTCACCTATGACGATGTGGGTGCTTTGAAATACATGTATCGCACGAATAACTTTGTCTATGAGCAACTTGATACAGCAATCAACCTGATTACTCCGGCCCAATTCTTGAAGAATCCAATGGCCCAGAATTTCCTGAACCCACAAAATAATTTTGTCGGCGGGACCGCACCGACGGCGCGTCCTCCGCGCTCTTTTCCCCGGCGGTTTGGAGGAGCCACGGCACCTCTAAATATTGTTTTCCCCACGACCTCACCGTGGAGAGGTATGCCCATAATCGGTGGGGTTGCCCCAAATACTGCATCGACAATGGTGGATTTGGCAATGCGGGGAGGGATTGACAAGATGCAGTTTTATCACGTGCCATTTGATTCGTTGATGGGTATCACCTTTACGGCTACCAATTATGCTTGGACCGACACTTTTGTGACAATCCAAGGGCAGACGATTTCGGGCGCCAACAATACCACGCCGGGGGCAAGTCAATATATCGGCCCGGGACCTTTGTCATATTACACGCAAACTGTCGGAAGGACTGTCACTGCCCCAGACATCATCTTTGTCGCAGATGATCTTGGCCAAGCGCCTGATGGCGTTCCGATTGCATGGAATCGCACAGATAACGCAGCCGGTTGGGTGGATAACGCTGCTAACAACATGGGTTATGTGACGCTGCCATCCACTACAGTTGGTCCTGGCGTAATCAACGTTCCCGCAGCCAATGGCATTGTATATACATTTGGTAAAATGAGTGAGGGCTTTGAGTTGATTTGGAGCGGTGAAGCCAGTGTGGTGGGTAATCAAGAGACATACTCACTTTGGGGACATATCAAGGGGCCTGGGGCAAATGATTTGGTCATTTTTCCGCGGGATGCGATGATATGGCGACTGGAGAATGAGGTTACACCAAAGGTTTCGGTGCCGGTGATCTCCATGTTATCCGATAACGGTGGGGTATCGGCCATCGCAACCAATTCCTACACGCGAACTCAGGAAACGATTTCTATCATTGGAAGCGGTTTGGCTGGCGGGACAGCCATTGAAATCATGAATGGTGATCTCGTGCTGCAAACATTGTTCCCGGTCGAAAAATATTTGGTCAGCGACCAACGCATTGATATTCCACCTGGAGTTTTGACTGAACAAACCGAAGGCACCGCGCGAAGGATACGGGTGTGGAACTCCGTTGGTCCAAGCGAATTGAGTCCGCAATTTTTCAATATCTATACCGGACGTACCGTGGTTACTGGGACCAGTAGAGACGGCGCTGTGTTCGATCGCGCTCAATCACTGACCGTATACGGTTTTGGTTTCAAGAGTACACAAGGTCGTAATGCGGACGGAGGTGCAAAGCTGTCGCATCTACGGGTGGAGGACGGCCAAGGTAACGTCGTATTGCCCACCGATGGCAACTCCACAGCCGCTACTTGGGAAGTTTTGAGTGACACCCATGCTGTGCTTACAATGAACTCAATAACCAGTGCTGCTGATGGGACTTATCGGCGCGTTCGCGTGGCGCGTGACAATGGATCACTGTCAACATTGAGCCCAACTAACAATGTAAACCTTATCAACTATATCACCACCAAACCCCAAATTGACGATCTGTTCACCATTGATGTTGGTGGAACCAGGACAGCTATTAGCTCATCGGTGCCGCTTCGGCGTGACCGGGCAATTGAAATGAACGGCACGGCCATGAACACCGCCATAGCGGTGGAGATTGTGCAACAGGACGGTTCGTCATTCTCAAATCCGGTAGTGATCAACCTGCCCAATGCCGGAGTGACCGTGGATGATAATGGCACTCGCATTCTAATATCATCTGACGTGATTCCCTACCACGATGCAGATGGGCACACAACTGATCAGCAGCGTAGATTCAAACTGTATAATGCCGTCGACAATTATACGTCAAAGGCGAGTGAATCATTTAATGTGAATGTGCAGCCGGTCTACGCTGGAACGGGAGGATTCAGCATTCCCAACACTTTCAATCGTCACCCCACATTAGGAGATGACGTGACGATTATTGGGTCAGGATTTATGGCTGTGGGGGAGATACAAATAGTGGATGAAACCGGGGATGACATAACAGTTGACGCCAATTCAAGCATTGTATTGCCGAGTCCAGGAGTGACAGTTACCGATACCAGCATAGTAATTGACACCTCTATCATTCAGTTCAGCGAGACAACGAATGCAGATTCCAACTCATCCAATCGGTATCGTCGTTTTCGATTGGTCAGCGCACGTGATTCGGTGATGAGTACACAGGCAACGCGGTTTGATATCGGTGTGCCTCCGACATATGTGTCGCTCTCGGGGTCCGCAGCGACGGCGTTTGCTGACCCCAACTACTTGCGCGATGGAGTCGGCACGTTGCAATTTACGGGCACGGGTTTGGGCTTGATGGTACAATTGGAGGTCGTGGACATTAACGGCAACCCCATTGCGGGAGTGTCGCCGATTACGGATACCACAGGGGTTACTGTAACGTCCACCCAGTTGGACCTTGATGCAAACGCTACGGCACTCACTGGGCAAGGGCACTTGATTGATAGCGTTACCAATATCGATAACAATGGTACACGTCGCATCAAGGTGACCACACCCTTTGGTGTGACCACCAGCACTATGGCAGATGGATTCACGATATCTGCGATGCCTGATTATTTGCCCGCTGGCGGTAGCGCCAACAGTACAACCACCTTCGCCGGATCGGCTAACTTCAATGGAACTAGCGCAACCCTTACTTCGGATAGCGATTTGCTGGTCATTAATGGCTCCAATTTTAGGGGGGTAGGTACGATTGATTTTCAGACTGATAATGGCACCTCAGTGGCTTCGATCAATGTTGATCCCGCCGCGTTGCCTTCCGGCATAATGATTAATGGTGCGGGTACTCAAATGACGATTAGAAAACTGGCAATTGACAATGCCAGCAATTCAACGTGGATCACGGGCAACGCTACCGCCCGCAGGCTTCGTTTGGAGAGCGTGGGGGGAGCAACTCGGACGACACCATCAATTATCGTTGTAGAGTAGACATATAACATTTTTGGCGGGATGCCAATGGGTGGAGAAAAACCGGGGTGTGCTCTAACAAAGCCACCCCGTTTTTTGTTTTCTGTAGCAAGTGGGGAATCAGAGTAAGATGTTCGATAGCTCAATTGGCTTCAAAGATTATTTTTATGGAAAGTTTTCGGCACAGGATGCCATAGAAACGAAACCTTGGGCTTGATAGTGAAAGGACACTGGATATTTCCTCCAATGTTGCGAACCTGGAGATGATTCAATTTTCAGATTGTTGATGCCAAACAGATGGGTGAACTACTTTTGTTTGAAGCTTCCGTCGCATTTTGCTTGTTTGCGCATTGGAGGCTATGAACGAAAAAAAGGATACTAGGCAATCCAGTCCTTTTAATTCTGTTACTCAACCAGAACTGCAACCACGTTTCTCTAGGCAAAAACTGCTTGGCTGGCTGGGTACATTTATGGCTATAGCCTTTGCGTGGGGCTTTTCTACCTGGGTTCGCTTGGACTGGGTCAAGCAAGCGGAGCGCCGGCCGGAAGTTCAATGGCAGGGGCGTTTTCTGCCCACCACACACGACAGCTATTATTATGCGTCGATGATCAAGTAC
Source organism: uncultured Verrucomicrobiota bacterium (assembly GCA_964616045.1). Lineage (GTDB taxonomy): Bacteria > Verrucomicrobiota > Verrucomicrobiia > Limisphaerales > UBA1100 > UBA1100. The sequence continues at coordinate 23,729 of CAZTTU010000019.1, forward strand.
TCTTCCGAGCAAGATGCGAATCTCAACTTGTTGCGGAGCCAATTCCGACCTAAAGCCTATGGTGCCATCAATATCATCGGTTCCGCGATCGTAAAGCACACGGGGGTTCACTTGGATGATTTGGTAACGTACATGTCCGTCTTCACCGCCGGATTGCTGGCTCTTCCCATGGTGCTGTTGGGGCGGCTATACGGTTCAACGCTGGCAGGATTCTTTGCTGCTCTGCTGGCAGTGGTGGCGTCGGGTTATTTAAGTCGAACCATGGTCGGCTACTTTGATACCGACATGTTTTCGGTTACAATACCGACCTTAACGCTGTATTGTCTGCTGCGGGCGCACCGTCGGGAATCCTTGTGGGCACTGCTGGCCGGGGCCTTGCTGGTATTTATTTTCCCGTTTTTCTATCAGAGCGGTTTCGCCGTCACCGCAGCTCTGTGTGTCAGCTTTATTGGCTATCGATGGCTGGAATGGCTGCTCGCACGAAAAACTGTTCAGGCGGAATCCAAGTTCTTCACCTTCGCCTCCACGCTTTTACTGTGCATCGCCATTAGGTTTTCCCCAAAGACAATCCAATTTTTCCATCCCATCGAGCCGTTCTTGGGCTTGGGAATTCTGCTGGGTGGCTTTGGTGCTCTCTGGTGGATCAAGCGTGCGCACTGTGAAAAATCCATCCGTATCCTCCAGTATGCATCAGTGCTCGGTCTATGTTTTGTTTTGGTTTTCAGCAACGCGCTTGGCACCATTTATGAAAAAACAAGGATGTATTGGCCTGAGTTGGAAGAATCACAAACACAGGAATCCAGCCTAACTGCAAAGGAATTATCTTTTCAAAATGTGCGTCAAACCATTGCTGAAGCGATAGACTCCTCGTGGCTGATTGTCGCGGAACGTATCAGCGGCTCTGCCACCGGCTGCATTGTGGCCCTTATGGGATACCTGTTATTGGTCTGTATCCACCGCGAATTTATTGTCGCTCTCCCGTTCGTTGGCATTGGTATCTTTGCACACTGGGGTGGGGAAAGATTCGCCATGCACGCCACTCCCATTGCTGCCTTGAGCGCGGTGTTTTTACCCTATTCTGTTGTGGAATTAACCAGGCGGCTAATGGAGCGAGCTAAGAAAAGTGTTCCCTCTAGTCTCCAATGGCCTGCAAGACTAAAATCCTACCGAGCAAAATTCGGGCATTGGCTCTACGCAATGGGGGGTACTCGACTGGCCATGGCTCTCTTGGCCTATACCTTAATCGTTCCTAACCTACAGATGGCTGAGTACCTTTCCGCCCATCAACCTACTGTGTTGCAAAATTCTGAAGTCCAGCTGTTGGAGGATTTGCGAAAGGCCTCAAAGCCCGGCGATTATGTTCATACATGGTGGGATTGGGGAGGAGCCGTTCGTTATCACACCGATCGGGAAGTGCTGACCTCTCCGGGAGCTGCAGGCAAAGCCGTCTACATTTTTGCGAAGATGATGAGCACGGACTCGCCACGGCTATCAAATCACCTCGGTCTCATGGCGGCAGAATTTAGCGATCAAGAAAACAACTTTTTGGATTGGCTCTTCGTGGACAAAACACTGACACCCGATCAAGCATTGAGCGCGCTTAAGGAGAATATCTATGGCAGAGGATTCAGATTAAGAGAAGATTTAATCAGATTATCCCAAAACAGTGGCATACCGATTAACACTGACCGCAATGTGTTCCTGTTTTTACCCGATCGACTCTTCGAGTATTACCCCACTCTCACTTTATTCAGCGAACGCAACCTGCAAACGGGGGAAACACAGCCACAACAAAAACTGTTCCTGTTCCAAAAATGCAAAAAATCTGGGAACGCACTTTGGCTGTACCTCAAACCTGAAAGTAAGGAGCCCGCATACATAATTGACTTTGCGCAACTGATTATCAGTGACTATCAACAACGCATCACCCCGGCAGAGGCCAAGAAACTGATGTTGGCCAAGGGCGACGAATTCTGGAAGGTGGACGCCTTCACTCTGCACACCAAAAAAGGGGTCCTCTTTCACGCTAAGCCTCTATCCTTTATGGGTGACAAATTCGAGGCAAAGCTGATCGACGGTCGGACCCTCAAGGGATCGCTGAATGACGTCCAACATCTCTTTCCGTCCAGCTTTCTGAAAAAAGCGGAAAATTTAGATAACATGACCACTTATGATGTGGAAGATGAACAACCGAACTCTACCGGATTACACGTCATCTTTTCACTCAATTCATCATATGCCGTGGTCGCCGATAATAAAGCCTACAACTCTCAATTTGTACAACTCGTTGTCCTCCAACGACCCCACCCAGAATACTTCGAACTTATCTCCGCTAATACTGCCGGCAAAGTATACAAGCTCAAGAAGCAGGATGGTCGTAATTAATCTTCCTGTGGAAGTACTTGAGCAGCCTGCATGTATGGTTCTTTAGGTCAGCGGAAGGAGAGCAGCCTGGGTGACACCATCAATGCACGTTGCAGGATAATCATATGCCGTTTTTAGCGGGATGCCAATGGGTGGAGAAAAAACGGGATGTACTCTAATGGGCCACCCTGATTTTTATTTGGTGAGGTTACTGGGGTGAATCTGAGTAAGATCATCAACAACCCAGTCGGGTTTCAATGAATGAAGCTCTGAAGCTGTGTAGGGACCGGTGGCGACGGCTAGGACCTTGGCCTCGATGGCGCGTGCGCATTCAATATCCCTTTTGGTATCCCCGATCACCAATATTTGATCCGAATGCAGGTTATGGATTTGGGATTGACCTCGTTTTAGGGCGTCACGGGCAACGTCAGCCCGTTCTTCATATTGGTGACCGAATGCTCCCAAATCAAATTCGTGCCACAAGTTATAATGGTTTAATTTTAGTTCTGCTCCACGGGGGTGATTGCCGGTGAGCAGGCCGATTACAGGGGGAGGATTCAGTTTCTGAAAGGCAGCGATGATTTGACGGACGCCAGGCAGGGGCTCTGTTTGTCCTTCGGGTAAATATCGAGTGAGGTGCTCAAAATAGGATTCATTGAATTTGCGGAAATTTTGGTCGGTGGGTTCAATATCATTGGCTTCAAAAATTTCCCTGACAAGCCGTCGATCGGTCCTGCCTGCAAAGGTCATATATTTGGTGGCATTGGGCAGGTCAAATATTTCGTCAAACACACGGGCAAACGCCTTTACCCCGGCACCGTCAGTCGAAATTAGGGTGCCATCGATATCAAACAAGATCAGCCGAAACATGTGGGCGAAACATCCCACTAGATTGAGTATTGGTCAATTCCCAGCGGTGAACAACCCGCAGGTCTGTGTCACTTGACTGATGACGTGGAGGTCGCTACTTTAATTCAAATGGCAAGGGTTTTTATCTTCATGTCAATAGTCGGGTTACTATTGGTTGGTTGCCTTTCGGAGAAAGGAACTGCCAAGAAAGAAGGACCCAGAAAACCGAATCACTTGGTTCGGCAAGAAAGGGAAAAAGCGGGCGACCATGGCTTGAAATATTTTCCCGGGGTTGGTTGGCGCTACTTTAAGCCGGGTATGGATGCGAAGATCCTGCAGTTTTCGCCCCTCCAGCTGATGGATTATGCGCGAAAACAATTTGCGGAAACCAAATACGATGAGGCGATGTTTGCCGCACGACTATACATCGAATTGAATCCGGGTGGAGATAGCGCGCCGGAGGCGCAACGGATTGTGGGAGAATCCTATGAAAAGCGTCGCTTCGATGAACATGCGTTTAAGGCCTATCAAGTGCTCTTAAATCGTTACCCGAATTATGAGAAATCTGACGAGGTAATGAAAAGGATGCATGAGATTGCCGGTCGATACTTGGATGGGCAATGGTTCCGCTGGAAACTGCCATGGCAGGAGACGGTGTATATTCCCACTGGTCCGTCAATGAGCCGCACTTCACAGCTGTATACACAAATTGTCACCAATGCTCCCTACGGAACATATGCTGCGAAATCACAGTTTGGTGTGGGGCAGGCACACGAAAATGCCTTGAAGGGATTTTGGGGGTTCTTTGCGTCTGAAAATGAATACGAGAAGGCAACGAGGGCGTATCAACTTTTGGCGGATCGGTATAGCAGGCGCGAAGGGGATACGGATAGGCCGGAGCAGGAGGATCTGAATGAAATGGTGGCCTCGGCTCGGTTCCGAATGGCTCAACTTTATGAAGTTCAGGCCAACGAAGGCATTTATGACCAAAGCATGTCTCAACGGGCGATCGACGCCTACCGCGATTTTCAAACCCTGCACAAAGATGATCAATCCCAGGCTGATCGACTGGGGAAAGCCGATCAGATGATCAAGAGTATGCGAATGGAACGGGCACGCGGATTGAAGGCCATTGCGGAATTTTACGAGCAACGCGAGAAGTGGGTTGCCGCTTTTAAATATTACGGCCAGATACAGCAGGTTCTGATTGAAGGGGGTGAGAACCTCTTGGAAGATGAAAAATACAAAACAGAGGCCTCGCGGTTAGATTCCTTGGCTTTGCGGAAAATTTCTAGTGAGTTGGTTGGGAACCGCATCGAAAAAGCACTCACCTCATACGTGAATGCAAAAAAAGCGGAGGAAGGGGGGGAACTGAATGTCGCGCACCAGCATTATCGAGTGACCAATCTCAATCTTCATACGTTGACTGAAACTAGCATGCAATATTTGGTAACCAACAAAACACTGACACCTGAGACTTTGGATAAAGCAGTCAAAGTAAAGGCCGCGGTAGGAAAAGACTTGGAGCGTGTTGGAATTGCGATCAACGCGCCGATTGTCGGCCCCCAACCTCAACCGGAAAATGAATAGAGCGAGCACAATTAAATGGTTGAGCCTGTTGCTTATGGTCGCCCTGACAGGCTGTGTCGGATACACCACCGGGCCCACGAATGGATTCCCTGCCGGGGAGCGCACGGTGAAGGTCAATTATTTCAAGAATGAAACCCTTGAGCCCCGGTTGGTGGTGGCCGTAAACCGTGCTCTCAAGCGCAACCTTCAGAAGGACGGCACTTTTGAATTGGAGACCCATGGCAGTTCAGATTTGCTTGTGACGGGCGAACTGACCAAATTTCTTCGCGGTGGTGTGAGCTACACCCCAGGGGATACTCTATCGGTTCGAGATTACAGTATGCAACTAACGGCTAAAATCAAAGTGATAGACCGTGCCACAGGAAATGTCATTGTGGATCAGGAAGTTACCGGCAGCAGCATTGTGCGCGTGGGCAATGATCTAACCGCTGGTCAACGGCAGGCGGTGCCGCTGATTGCCGATCAACTGGCTCGCCAGGCTACCTCCCTCATCGTGGACGGTGATTGGCCGAAAACGCCGCCTGTGCCATAGATTTGGGTTGCCCCCCCATCATCCTTGACGGAAACTCGCGCTGATGAAAACTGTGTCTCCATTTTTCGTTCTCCCCCTCGTTGTTGTGTGCACTTCTGTGGCCGACAATTGGCCTCAATGGCGTGGAATAAATCGAGATGGTATGATCCATGGAGAGAAAGTTTTAGCCAACCTGCCGGATAAGCCTAAGACTCTGTGGCAAGTATCCGCGGGTAAAGGCCAAGGCGGACTTATTATCGCTGACGGAAAAATCGTGATGTTGCACGAGACGATAGTGAAGAGCAAACCCATGGAGACAGCTGCTGTGATTGATGCCAGTAATGGCAAAACATTGTGGGAAACACCGTACGCGGAGTCTTGGCAGTACAGTAATGTGTATGGTCCTGGTCCACGCGTGGCGCCGATGATCGATGGAAAACTTGTCTTCGCCCAGGGTGTCAAGGGTGTGCTGGCCTGTCTGTCGCTGGCCGATGGAAAAGTGTACTGGAGCAAAAGCTATGAGAAGGATTTTGGGGCGAAATGGTTTGGGGGCAATGCCCCTGGCAGTAATGGAACCGCTGCCAGTCGCCATGGCAACAATGGTCCACCGGTCACCGATGATAAGTACATCTATGCCGCCGCAGGTGGCCATGAGGGAGCCAGCCTCGTGTGCTTGGAAAAATTCACCGGCGAACTTATTTGGAAAAGTGGAAATGATTATGCTGCTTATGCCGGCCTGATGCTAGGTGAGCTTGCCGGAATAAAACAGGTGGTGATGGTGACTGCCGCCAACATGAAAGGCTATCGCGCAAAAGATGGCAAGGAGCTTTGGAGTGTGCCAGTGAAAACAGGTGCCGCTCGTAACATTGTCACCCCGATTCTTCATGGTGACACGGTGACTGTGGCAAGTCACACCGTGGGCACGTTTCAGGTTCGCATTCGCAACGTCGGTGGCAGGCAGTTGGCCAAGGAAATATGGCGTAATAAGAGCGTTAAGACCAACATCACCACACCGGTATTGATTGATGGGCATCTGTACGGTTTGGGCTCAGGCAGCAAATATTGTGATTTCACTTGTCTAGACCACAAAACTGGGCGGTTGAGGTGGAGTCAGGAAGGCTATGACGATTACGTCTCTGTGATCGGCATGGGCAACACACTGCTTGTCCATGGCTCGCGTGGCGCACTCACGTTGCTCAAAGCCACGCCGGGAAGGTACACTGAGTTGGGGCGGATTGAAAAATCCAGCCAAAAATCTTGGAATCACCCCGTATATTCTGATGGCGTATTGTACGTGAAAGACGGACTTCGTGACGGTGGCAATAAGCTTACGGCTCTTAAGTTGCAGTAATTTCCACGAATTGCAGGTTGGAAAATTTGGAGGATCAGGGCAATTTCGTTAGTTTGAAGGTGACTCCCATCTGGACTTTCCGTATCGTGCGCATTCTTTCATGAATGCCACAGAGCAATACCTTGAAGCCCAAGCCGCCTCAAGCGAAGAAGTGGATGTTCCGATGATGGTCAACTACATCATTCAGGATTCACTGGAGCGGGGCGCGAGTGATATCCATATTGAGCCTTGGGAGGACATGACTGGCGTACGAGTGCGCGTGAATGGAGTGCTTTCATGGTTGGTGGGTATCCCCAAAGATTTTCATGAAAATATCTGTGGCCGAATCAAGGTGATGGCCAATTTGGCTAGTCACGTAAAGGATTTGCCACAGGATGGTAAGGCTGCTCCGCCCGAATTCCAGGGGGTGCAGCTGCGAGTTTCAATTTTTCCCACGGTTTATGGGGAAAAGGTAGTATGTCGTATATTTAATCCTGATGCGAAGATGTTTGATATCTCCATGCTTGGGTTTGATGACGAAACTTTAGTGAAATTCAAGGAGATCGTTGACAAGCCCACCGGCTTGATTCTGCTTACCGGCCCCACTGGGTCTGGCAAGACTACTGCGATCTATGCGGCCATCGGTTTTATTCTCGATAAACAAGGTAATGCTGTTGCTGTTTCATCGGTGGAAGATCCGGTGGAACAAAACTTGGATTGGGTTAATCAATCCAATCTGAATCCAGTACAAGGTTATACTTATCCCGCTGCGCTACGCTCACTCATGCGTCAGGATCCGGAGGTCATTATGGTGGGAGAGATCCGTGATGAAGAAACCGCCGAGATTGCCATCAATGCCGCCATGACTGGTCACTTGGTGATCAGTACCCTTCACTCAGGCACCACCTCCGGTACCTTTGCACGGCTCATCAATATGGATATTGAGCCATTCCTGCTTGCTTCAACCATTATTGGTGTGCTTGGAGTGCGCCTTTTGAGGCTGAACTGCATTCATTGCACCGAGCCCTACACGCCCGAACCATACGCTTTGGAACAATTACGGCAACACGAAGGCGATCAGTATCTGAAGGAATTGATTTCGCAGGACGGATTTTATCGTGGCAAAGGTTGTAATGGCTGCAGTGGGACGGGCTTTGGTGGACGCTCCTCAATTAATGAACTGCTGATTTGCGATGAAGATGTACGCCAAGCAGTCATGGTTAAAAAGCCCACTAGGGAGATTCAAGAGATTGCTGTAAACAATGGCATGAGTGTTCTATGGGATGGAGGGCTTCAAATGGTGGTAGATCGTAGAACTACTCTCGAGGAGATTCTCAAGCAGGTTGCGGCAGACCAAGTTTAGACCCTACTCAAGATCAGAGTAATTCACCCGAATAATATGGGATTCATTGTTCGACTTGGCCTAGCTCTATTCGAATAAATCTTGCCTACGATTTATGCTTTGTGGTACAAAGTAAAAGCATGAGCGAGGACTGGGCTGAGGATAATCTGAAAACCATTCGTACCCTGATGGAACGCGCCAGCGTGTATCGGCTGTCTTTGGCGCCAATATCCATCATCGTGGGAATACTCGGAATTCTTGCTGCCGCAATAGCCGATGGCTTGCATTGGGGAGAGGAACGCTCGTTTGCAGGTTACTGGATGGCCGTCGGTGTGATTGTAGGCGGAATTTCCATGATACTGATTCGGCGTCAGGCATTGAAGGAGGGAGAAGAGTTTATTTCATCTCCGGCCAAGCGAGTAGCCCAATCTATGATGCCATTATTTGCAGCTGGGCTGGGTTTCGGAGTTATAGAACTATTTTTGCCTGTTGATGACCGTGACAGTATTCAGCTGGCTGGTTTGTGGATGATCTCCTATGGAGGTGGGATACATGCGGCAGGGTTTTTTATGCGACGCGGTCTCAAACTTCTGGGTTGGATTTTTATCATTTCAGGTTTTGTCTGCGTGACTATCAATTCTCTGGGAAAGGTCGATGGATCAATTGCTCATTGGATTATGGGAGGGGTATTTGGTCTGGGGAATTTACTATATGGAATCTATCTGAAGGTGACGGCTGAACCACTGGATGCGGGGTGAATCCGGAATCATTTCAGCAGCTGGA